>JANNEI010000056.1:0-42968 GCA_031378565.1 Burkholderiales bacterium | reverse complement strand
TATTCCGGTGCGTGGCGACTCGACATGTCGCTGAACCTGTTCTTGCTGATGCTGGTCGGCACCTGCTTCCTGCTGGTCACGCTGATCCAGGCCGTCAACGCGCTGACCGGCTTGCCGCAACGCGCACGCGCATGGCGGGTTGCCCGGCGTGACCGCACCGCGCAGGCGGCGCTGCGCGACGCACTGGCCCAGTACTTCGGTGGGCGTTACAGCCGGGCGCAGAGCGCGGCGGCGCGCGCCCTGGCGATCCAGTCCGACACGCCCGACCTGGCGCAAGACAACCAGTTCACGGTGCTCGGCCTGCTGCTGTCGGCCGGCAGCGCACACCGCCTGCAAGACCGTGCGCTGCGAGACGAACAACTGGCGCGTGCGCTGCTGCTCACCGAGCGCAGGGCGTCGGCCCGGTCGGCCGAGGAAGGCGCGCGACTGTTGGCCGCGGAATGGGCGCTCGACGACCGCGACGCCGCGCGCAGCCTGCAACTGCTGGCCGATCTGCCGCCCGGTGTGGCCCGCCGCACGCATGCGCTGCGTCTGAAGCTGCAGGCCACGCGCCTGGGGCAGCAGCCGCAAGAGGCGCTGAAAACCGCACGCCTGCTGGCCAAGCACCAGGGCTTCTCGAAAGTGGCCGCGCTCGGCCTGCTGCGTTCGTTGGCCTTCGAGTCGCTCGACACCGCGCGCGATGCCGACCAACTGCGGCGCATCTGGCTTCAGTTCGACAACGCCGACCGGCGCGATGCGTTCGTCGCGGCGCGGGCCGCCACGCGCGCCGCTGAGATGGGCCAGCCCGACGAGGGCCGAGCCTGGTTGCGTCCGTTCTGGGATCGGCTGGGCGACCTGGGGCCGGATGAGCGCGCTGCCCTGGCAGGTGGCCTGGTGAATGCGCTGCCGGGCCTGGGTCTGGAGTGGCTGCCTCGACTGGAGGCGGCGGCACAAGCCTATCCGCGTGAAAGCGCCATCAGCCATGCCGTGGGCAGCGCACTGGCCGAGCGCCAGTTGTGGGGCAAGGCGCGGGTGCTGCTGGAGACTGCCGCAGCCGACACCGCCCTGGCGGCAGCAGCCCGCCGCCGTGCCTGCCTCACGCTGGCCCGCATTGCCGATGAGGAGGGCGACGCAACGCGAGCGTCGCATTGCTACGAGCAGGCCGCGCGCATCGTGTGATGCCGACCGTGCACGCTGCTATAATTTGAAGCTTCGCGGCTGTAGCTCAGTTGGATAGAGTACTTGGCTACGAACCAAGGGGTCGTGGGTTCAATTCCTGCCAGCCGCACCATAAAAGACGAGGGTCAGCACGTTAACGCGAGCTGACCCTTTTGTCGTTCCTGGAGTTCGGATCACCGCCCTGGCAACAGAATTCAGGCCGGCCGGCCCCTTCAGAGCAAGAGGCGCTTGTCCAGCGTGCCTGTGCCGCACACACAGTCGTCCCCGTTCTGACGTAGGCAGCGTCCGACAAGCGTTCGGCGCGTTTCGAGGCACATCGACGCGAAGTTTCGGACTGGCGTCACCACCTTTGCATCCATAAGCTTCTTCTCACATTGCCAGCATTGGTGGTGGACACGCAGCAGCACTCCCTTTCATCTTTTTCCAACGGAGAAACACATCATGAATTTCATCATTTGGCTTGTGATCGGCGGCGTCATCGGCTGGCTTGCCAGCATCGTCATGAAGACCGATGGTCAGCAAGGCATTTTTCTCAACGTCATCGTCGGCATCGTCGGGGCCATGCTCGGTGGCTGGTTGATTTCTCCGCTGGTTGGAGTCGGAACGATCAATCAGGACAACTTCAGCCTGCCCGCGATGCTCGTTTCGTTCGTCGGTGCGGCCATCCTTCTGGCGGTCGTCAACCTGGTTCGCCGCGGCTCGGCACGCTGACACCAATCACCCCGCAATGGGGTGGCACACGCGGCCATCAAGGGACTGAAGTCGACGTCAGCCGCGGGTTCGCCCCGTTCGCCCACCCGGTTCGGTGGCTGAACGGGGCGTTGCAATTTTGCGGTTCGCACAAGAAATGACAAACCCGTGAGTCAACGACCGTCACTTCTGGAGGTGTGGGTTCTGGTCAAGGGCGCGGCTTCCGCGTGGGTGGACGACTACGCGCCCAGCATGGGTGCGGCGTTGTCGTACTACACGGTGTTCTCCCTGGCACCGCTGCTGCTGATCGTGATTGCCATCGCCGGGCTGGTGTTCGGCCCCGACGCAGCCCGAGGTGAGATTTTCGGCCAGCTGCGCGGCTTGATGGGAGACGATGCCGCGAAGGCGGTGGAAGGCCTGCTGGCAAGCGTCAGCCAACCGTTCGAAAGCATTGCCGCCACGGTCGTCGGTATCGTGTTTCTGTTGGTCGGCGCCACCTCGGTTTTCGGCGAACTCCAAGATGCGCTCGACCGCATTTGGCGCGCTCCGATGCGCGCCAAAGCCAGCGGCTGGTGGAGCCTGGCCCGGGCGCGGCTGCTGTCGTTCGGCATGATCTTCGGCATCGCCTTTCTGCTGATGGTTTCGCTCGTGCTCGGCGCGGTGATGGCGGCCCTGGGCAAATGGTGGGGAGGCTTTTTTGGCGGTTGGGAGGTGCTGGCACAGGTCGCCAACGCGTTCATCGGTTTCGCGATGACGATGGCGGTGTTCGCATTCATCTACAAGTTCATGCCCCGCGTGAAGATTCGCTGGGGCGACGTGTGGCTGGGCGCGCTGGTGACCTCGCTGCTGTTCACCGGCGGCAAGACACTGATCGGGCTGTACATCGGCACCAGCGGCATCGCCTCGGGCTTCGGCGCGGCCGGCTCGATCATCGTCGTGCTCGTGTGGGTGTACTACTCGGCGCAGATCTTCCTGATGGGCGCCGAGTTCACCTGGGTCTACGCGCGCACGTTTGGTTCGATGCAGGATGTCGCCGGTTCACCTGTTGTCGAGGCCGTGGCGCAAGTCCCGCCGATTCCGCAGCGCGCAGTGGCACCCTCCGACACCGTTGCGCTGCGGTCCGCGCCACAGCAAAACCCGGCGGTGGCCGGTTTTGGGGCCGGGCTGGCCGCCGTACTGGTGCTTCGATTCGTGGTTCCGGTGTTGTTGCGCAGACGCGCTGCAACGGCGTGGCGGTTGCGTTGACCGGAGCTTGCTACTCGCACTGCCCCACTTGGCTGCCCTGAAGACAGTGCGCTCCATTTGAGCAAGTCAGCGTCATGTTGGCCTTGCGTTGGAAGAGCATCACGAAGTCGGAGCCGCCGAACTGGAAGTAGCCGATCTCCTCGCCCTTGCGCAGGCTCTTGCCGGCTTCTGCGGTGATCACTACCGATGACACCTGCCCCATCCCGACCGGCAAGCAGGCCACCATCCCGGAAGGTGTGTCGAGCACCACGAGGCCACGCATCTGAACGAACTGGTATCCCGTGCCTTCCACCGCCGTCAACCGCTTGATGCCGGCGTCTCCCTCGGTCGCGATGACGTCGAGCAGCGCCTGGCCGCGAACGATGCGAGCTTCGACCACCGTCCCTGAGAGCGGTGAATGAAAGCGGTGGTAGTCGAACGTCCGCAGCGCGACGTGCATGAAGGTTCCGCCTGAGAAAAGCGTGGCATGGGGGCTGCCGTCCAGCAACTGGTCGATCGACCAGCGCATGCCCTTCACGTCGATGGTCGCGTCGGGTGCGATACGCCATTGGCCTATTAACACGGCATCGGCAGGCGAGACGATCACCTGGTCGGATTGCGGTTCGGCAATCGGCCGGTAACCAGGCTTGACGTGCCGCGCAAAAAACTGGTTGAACGTCTTGTACCCGCTCGGCGGCGGCATGTAGTCGTTCCAGCGAAACGCCGGGTTGCTCCGGAACGTTTCGACATGGGCCGCCGAGCTTGCCGTGTCCAGGTAATCGCCCCAAGCGGCTGCGTACTCGACGATCCACTGCGAAAGCGGCGACAGCTCAGTGGCGTCCGGTGCCGGCGTTACGGGTGATTGCAGCGATCGCAGCGCAGGCTGATCGAGGACGAAATAAAACTCCACCAGCTTGTCGTGGACCATGCGTGAGTCGCCGGATTCGCGCGGTGCCCATCGCACCATTTCGTCGATGAACCGGAGATAGTCGTCGACGGTTGTGATGTGGGCCAGGCTGGCCACCCGTTGCTGTGCGGTGCTCTCGATGGCGGCTGCGAACGCTGCTTGCCAGCCATGTTCGGCGATCAGCGCTGAGAGTTTTTCAACGATCGGTGACATCGCGCTTTTGCACTTCATGCGGGGTTGAACGGGCACACCCAGTCGGTGCCCACCGAGCGACCCGAATACTGTGCCACTTCCGAGCGCTCGCCGAAGTCTGCAGCCATCGGATTGATCGAACCTTGCAGCAGTTTGTCGCGGGCCTGAACCTTGTCTCGCACGCCATCGAATTTGCCGCTGGCTCGAAGTTCGACAAACTGCTCGTGCAGGTTGAAGACGATGGCCGGCATCGGCGTTCGGCGCGCCAGGCGCGACGCCTGCGGATGCATGCCGATGATGAAGAACGCCCTGCCGCCCACGCTGAAGGAAAACTTCGGGCTGTCGGGCGTGCAGTCGACCTCGGCGCACCAACTGAAACGACGCCTGTCCACGTCGTGGATTGCCTGTAACTGCCTCCAGAGCGCGATCTCGAAATCGATCTCGTTCCCGGGCATTGCGCCGCCGAAGCATGCAATGAACGAGACCGCGCCCTGAACCGGCGCAGGAAACTCAGCGCAAAACGCGTACAGGTCATCGCACAGCAGCGCGGCGTTGTCGGCATGGCCGAGTTCACCGTAGGTCGACAGGCGGAATGCGTCGCGGTTGAAGACCGACCGGGACATCAGGCACGGGTAGTCGGCGTCGAGCACGTGCGCGCGAAGTGCGTCGACGGCCTGCCGGTCCGTCTCGTCCGGCTGATCGCCCGGGCGCTTCGGATAGCGCAGCCGCACACCGGATGGGTCCATGTAGTGGCTCGTGGCGGTGCGGGGACAGCTTTCCAACAAGTGGCGGTGAAGCGCAGATGCCTGCGCGTTGCGGGAAACTGGAGGGCGGTTGTGCGGGGATGGGAACAGCATGCGGGCGAGTGTCCGGTGGGCACGGCGTGTCGCTCGTAGGACGATGGCACGATTGCACGTGGGCTCGCACGCCTGTGCTTTTTGACGTACGCGCATGGCGCTGTTTCCTACGTCAACAGTCGGTTCTGGCCGCTGGTCGGCATGGAAACCGTGGATAGATTGGGGGGCCGTCAGCACCGCATGTGAATTTCCAATGCACGAGCCTTCAACTCCAGCCCTCCAGCGCATCGCGCCGCAGAGCGGTTGTGCCTTCAAATTGCGCAAGGGTCAGGTGTTGCGCGTGATCGATCCGCAGGGCGAACAGGTATCGGATCTGTTTGCCTTCGAGGCGGGCAACACCGACCGGTGGCTGTCGTCGGGAAGGTCGATCGACTATGCGGGCAAGACCACGCTCAGCACCGGCGACACGCTGTACAGCAACGACAGCCGACCGATGTTCACGATACTCGGCGACACCGTCGGGCGGCACGACTTCCTGCTGACGCCGTGCAGTCAGGAGATGTTCGAGATTCTTTACGGCTGCAAGGGCCACCACCCCAGCTGTTTCGAGAATCTGGCGACCAGCCTTGCGCCGTTCGGCGTGCGCCCATCGCAAATTCACACCACGTTCAACATCTTCATGGAAGTCGAGGTGAATGCGGCGGGGCGGGTCAAAGTGGGCGTTCCGAGATCAAGAGCAGGCGACTGGATCGAGCTCAGGGCCGAAATGGACTTGCTCTGCGGGTTGACTGCGTGTTCCGCCGAAGGCTCCAACAATGGCAGCTTCAAACCGATCGACTACGTTGTCGGAGACTCGGAAGCACAGCTGGAATCGATGTGCCAGCGGGCGCACCTTGAACGCGAAGCGGCTCGAGCACAGCAACCGTGCAACGACGAAACGGGTCACCCTCCGTAATCGACGCCAGATGGCGTAGGACATGGATGACAGTTGAATGTGGCTGCTGCCGAGGCGCAAGCGCGGCAGGTGCAGTCAAGCTTTCCCCTTCACGCCGAGCAGGCGAACCGGAGGCAGCATGGGCAATCCCTGGACCAAGAAGAACCCGCTGATGAGCATGTGGCTCAGCGCCGCGAACAAGGCCGCTGGGTCGGCGCGTGGACAAGTGATGGCGAGCGCCAAACGCGAGGTGGCTGCGACGCAGGCAGACATCGCCAAGCAGGTGGTGGACTTCTGGACTGGCAAGCCGCCCAAGCCCGTGACCAGGAAGAAGAAGACACGATAGTCGAGGCGCCGAGGGCGGAAGACTAGACGTTGCTGGCGTCTCGGGCAGGGTTGCCTCCCCGGCCGAACGCCCAGCGGCGCGGTGTCTGGTGATACCACCGCGGGACGGGGCAGAATGCGGGCTGCTGTATATTCATCCAGCTTTCTCATCCAGCATTTTGAGAGACGCACCACGCCACGACTTTTTCAGTCCGACGCTGCCGGTCTCTCCTTCCTCCGACATGGACCTCGACCGCAAACTCGCCATCCTCGCCGACGCCGCCAAGTACGACGCCTCGTGTGCGTCGAGCGGCACCACCACCAAACATTCGGTCGGCGGGCGCGGCATCGGTTCAACCGAAGGCTCGGGCATCTGCCACAGCTATGCACCTGATGGCCGCTGCATCTCGCTGCTGAAGATTCTGCTCACGAATTTTTGCGTTTACGACTGTCTGTACTGCGTGAATCGCGTGACGAGCAACGTGGCGCGCGCCCGCTTCACGGTGGATGAAGTGGTCAAGCTGACGCTCGACTTCTATCGTCGCAATTGCATCGAGGGCCTCTTCCTCAGCTCCGGCATCATTCGCAGCCCCGACTACACGATGGAGCAGGTGGTGGAGGTGGCCCGCGTGCTGCGCGAAGAGCACGACTTTCGCGGCTACATCCACTTGAAGACCATCCCCGAGGCGTCTGCCGAATTGCTGGCGCTGGCCGGCCGCCACGCCGACAGGCTCAGCATCAACATCGAACTTCCCACGGTGCAGAGCCTTGCTGCACTGGCACCCGAAAAGGACGGCCCGGGAATCCGGCGCTCGATGGCGCGGCTGGCGATTCACATCGCCGACGCGCGCGAGGCCGCCCGGCCCGCACCGACCACCTCGCAGGTGATGGTGCCGCCGCGTCGCGCCAAGCCTCCACGTTTCGCGCCGGCAGGGCAGAGCACGCAGATGATCGTCGGGGCGGACGATTCGTCTGACCGCACCATCTTGCTGACCAGCGCGACGCTGTACGGTTCTTACCGCCTGAAGCGGGTCTATTACTCTGCCTTCAGCCCGATCCCCGACAGCTCGCGGGCGCTGCCGCTGAAGCCGCCGCCGATGGCCCGGGAACACCGGCTTTATCAGGCCGACTGGTTGATGCGCTTTTATGGCTTTGCACACGACGAGATCGTGTCTGCCGAGCACGGCATGCTCGCCCTCGACATCGACCCGAAGCTGGCTTGGGCGCTGGCACATCGCGAGCGCTTCCCGGTCGACCTGAACGCCGCGCCGAAGGAAATGCTGCTGCGGGTCCCCGGCCTGGGCGTCAAGGCGGTGCAACGGCTCATGCAATCGCGGCGCATCCGGCGGCTGCGGGCCGACGATCTGGGCAGGCTGAATGTGCCGCTCAAGAAAGTGCTGCCGTTCGTGCGGGTCGATGGGCAGCGACGGGGTGCCGAACTGAGCGACGAGCGCTTCACAGCGTTGCTGCGGCCCGCGGCGGCACCGCAGCAGGCATCGTTGTTCGAAGCGTCGTTCGATGGGGACTGAGCCTTCTCGAAGCGACGAACCGCGCGTCGTTCGTCTGGCCAGCGCCACCGACCTCGATGGATTCCGGCGTGCCTGCCGACAGCTCATCGCTCGGGGTGTGCTGCCAGAACAGGTGACATGGGAAACCGGGCTGGCCGCCGAACCCGATCTTTTCGGCAGTGAGCCGTCGCACCTCGATCGCGCGGTTGTCGAGCCGGTGCCGGACGGCGAGGGTCAGTGCACGCTTCGCGTTCCGGAGGCTTTCGCAACGCTGTGCGCCAGCGTCGTGCTGCACCGCGATTCGACGCGCTTCGGCCTGCTGTACCGACTGCTCTGGCGCTTGCAGCACGACAGCGGCCTGCGACACGACCCGCTCGACCCCGACCGCCTGGCATTGACCCGCATGGCGCATTCGGTGCACCGGGACCAGCACAAGATGAAGGCCTTCGTGCGCTTTACGCGCATCGAGCCGGGCGTGGATGTCGAGTGCCCGCAGGCCGAGCCGCTGCACGTTGCGTGGTTCGAGCCCGAGCACCACATCGTCGAGGCGATCGCGCCTTTCTTCGTGCGCCGCTTCACCCAGATGCGCTGGGCCATCCTGACACCCGAGCGCTGCGTACGGTGGAACGGCTCGCAACTCGAATTCAACCCGGGTGCCGGGCGCAACGACGCGCCGCCTGCAGACGCCGGGGAAAAACTCTGGCTCACGTACTACCGCAACATCTTCAATCCGGCTCGGCTGAAGCTCAGGATGATGCAGAAGGAAATGCCCAAGCGGTACTGGAAGAACCTGCCAGAAGCTGCCTTGATCGGCCCACTGTCTGCGCAGGCGCAGCAGCGCACCGCCGCCATGATCGACGGGGCACCGACCGTCTCCACGAGGCGCAGGCCGCTGGTTGCCGCGCCTGTCATCGTGCGAGCGGCAGCGGTTGCAGTTGCGGCCGAAGGGCTGCACGGCCTCGCCGAATTGCGCGAGGCGACCGAGCGCTGTCGCGCCTGTCCGATCGGCCAGCACGCAACGCAGGCGGTGAGCGGCGAAGGCCCGTTGTCGGCGCGCGTGATGTTCGTTGGCGAGCAACCGGGCGACCAGGAAGACCTGCACGGCCGGCCGTTCGTCGGCCCGTCCGGACAGCTTTTCGACCGTGCACTTGCCGACCTGGGATGGGCGCGTGGCGCGGTGTACGTGACCAACGCGGTCAAACATTTCAAGTACGAACTGCGCGGCAAGCGACGCATCCACAAAACCCCGTCGCAGCAGGAAGCTGCCGCCTGCCTGGACTGGCTTGAACGCGAGATCGATCTTGTTCAGCCGGCGGCATTGGTGGCCCTCGGTGCCACCGCGGCGCGCTCGCTGATGGGCGCGCCGGTGGCGGTGATGAAGGACCGCGGGCGCTGGTTGATCCGCAACGACGGGCGGCGGGTGCTGATCACGCTGCACCCGTCGGCGCTGTTGCGCGCCGAACCCGCCGAGCGGGACGCCGCCTACGAGGCCTGGCTCGACGATCTGCGAGAAGCCGCTTCGTTTGCCCCCGGCAGGACAGCTTGAACGGCTCCTGTCGATCCGGCGTGGAATGAATCGGCGGCTGGCGTGAACTCGTTCCGGCATGGCGCGGCACCGCCGCCCGGCCGCGCGCCAGCCCCGTTGTCAAGGGATGCCACGACGGATGAAGAACCTGTATCTTCGCGGTAAGTTTCTGTCTGCAACCGGTGTCGTGCGTCTTCGGATGTGGTTCGCTGGTTCCGCATGACGCCCCCTTCCGTCGGAGACACCATGACACCGGAAAAACGGTCGCTGTTGCTGATTGTCGAGGACGACCTCGCACTGCAAAAGCAGATCAAGTGGTCGCTCGATCGCTTCGATTCGGTCACCGCGAACGACCGGGTCAGCGCGTTGGCGCAGTTCCGGCGCCATTCACCCGCCGTGGTCACGATGGACCTGGGACTGCCGCCCGACCCCGACACGGTGCAGGAAGGATTCAAGCTGCTGGCGCAGGTGCTCGAACTCGACCCGAACGTCAAGGTCATCGTGCTGACCGGCCAGAACGACCAGGCCAACGCCTTGCGGGCGATTGACCTCGGGGCCTACGACTTTCTTGCAAAACCGTTCGAGCCCGATACGCTCGGCCTGATCGTTGGGCGGGCGTTCCGCCTTTTCGAGTTGCAAAGCGAAAACCGGCACCTGCGAGAGATGCAGCAGCCCGACGCGCTGGCCGGCCTGGTGACGCGGGACCCGCAATTGCTGAGAATCTGCCGCACGGTCGAGAAGGTGGCACCGACCAACGCGACCGTGCTGCTGCTGGGCGAAAGCGGCACCGGCAAGGAAGTGCTGGCGCAGGCGCTGCATCTGGCGTCGAGGCGCACCGGCAAGTTCGTTGCAATCAACTGCGCGGCGATCCCCGAGAACCTGCTCGAAAGCGAACTGTTCGGCTTCGAGAAAGGCTCGTTCACCGGCGCGGCGAAAAGCACCATCGGCAAGATCGAGACGGCCAACGGCGGCACGCTGATGCTCGATGAAATCGGCGACCTGCCGCCGTCGTTGCAGGCCAAGTTGCTGCGCTTTCTGCAGGAGCGGACCATCGAGCGCATCGGTGGACGCCAGGAGATTCCGATCGATGTCAGGGTGGTCTGCGCGACCCACCAGGACCTGCCCGACTTCATCAAGGCAAACCGTTTCAGGCAAGACCTCTACTACCGCTTGGCCGAGATCGAGATCGACATCCCCCCGCTGCGCGCGCGACAGGGCGATTCGGTGATGCTGGCCCAGGCCTTCCTCAGGCGGTTTGCGCGCGAGCAGAACCGCAGCTCGATGAGCTTTTCGGACGAGGCGCTGACGGCGATCGATGGCTATGCGTGGCCGGGCAACGTTCGCGAGCTGCTGAACGCCATCAAGCGGGTGGCAATCATGGCGGAGGGCAGCCGCGTGACCTGCGACGACCTTGGCCTGCCGCGATCGGCCAGCGCGGAGCCCGAGGGCGAACCGTTGCTGGGCTTGCGCATGGTGCGCGAGAAGGCAGAGCGCGGTGCCGTTGTCGCTGCACTGGCCCGGGCCGATGGCAACATCGTGAAAGCCTCCGAGATACTCGGTGTGACCCGCCCCACGCTCTACGACCTGATGCGTCGCTTGTCGATCCAGTAGGCTGCATCGCGAGATCCAACAGCGCCAGTCATGAAGCAACAACGCCACCCGCTCATCCCTGCCATCGTTGCCCTGACCCTGGTGCTTGCGAGTTGTGGCGCACAGAGCCCGGAAGACCTCGTCGCCTCGGCAAAAACTTATCTGGCCAGCAACGACCGCAACGCGGCCGTCATCCAGCTGAAGACGGCGCTGCAGAAGAGTCCGAACCAGGCAGAAGCGCGCTTCCTGCTGGGCAAGACGTTGCTCGCTGTTGGCGATGTCAGCGGCGCTTCAGCGGAGCTTCGACGTGCGCTGGACTTGAATCATCCGGCGGCAGCGGTGTTGCCGATCCTCGCACAGGCCCTGGTCGCCGAAGGCCAGGTGAAGACGCTTGTCGAGCAATATGGCTTGGTGGATTTGCCGGAGCCCGCTGCCGCTGCCGACCTGAAGACCTCGATCGCAGTCGCCTACGCCAGGCTCGGCAACCGGCAGCAAGCGAGCGACGCGCTGGCCGCGGCGCTGAAGGCAGTTCCGGACTTCGCGCCCGCGCTGATCGTGCAGACGCAGATGCTCGCCCGCAACGGAGACCCCGACGGCGCGTTGCAGATGATCGACAAGGTGCTGAAGAGCAGCCCCGACGAGCCCGAGGCCTGGCAGCTCAAGGGCGACTTGCTGTACCTGGGAAAAGGCGACGCGGCTGCGTCCCTCGAAGCTTACCGGCGAGCACTGGGCATCAAGAAAGACTTGCTCCCCGCACACACCGCCGTCATCTCGGTCTTGCTCGGCAAGAATGACCTGACGGCCGCGCAGGCGCAGTTGGAGGAGATGCGCAAGTTGTTTGCGAACCACCCGCAAACCAAGTACTTCGAGGCCTTGCTGGCGCTGCGCCGCCACGATCTCGCGAAGGCCCGGCAACTGGCCCAGGAGCTGTTGCGCTCTGCCCCCGACTATTCCCGGGCATTGCATCTGGCTGGCTCGGTCGAGTACGAACTGGGCTCATTCGGACAGGCCGAGAAGTACCTGAGTCAGACCCTGCAACGCGCGCCGAACCACCGGTCTGCCCGTCGCCTGCTTGCACAGACCTATCTGCGATCGGGCCAACCCGCCAAGGCGATCGTCGTTCTCCTGCCGGTGGTCGAAGCGATCGGTCCGGACGCCGAGATTTTCTCGCTGCTGGCCGAGGCCCATCTTCAGGCGGGCGAGATGGGCAAGGCGACGGACTATTACTCGCGGGCGGCCAAGTTGAACCCGAAGGATGTCAAGAGTCGCACGGCGCTGGCGTTGACGCGTCTGTCCAGTGGCAACGCGGACATTGCATTCAGTGAACTGCAAGGCATCGCCGCGTCGGACAGCGGCACGACGGCCGACCTGGCCCTGATCAGCGCGCACTTTCAGCGCAACGAACTGGACGGTGCGCTGAAGGCGGTGGACGCGCTTGAGCGCAAGCAGCCGGACAAGCCGTTGGCACCGAGCCTGCGGGGGAAAATCCAGATGTCCCGGCAAGACGTTGCCGGTGCCCGCAAGAGCTTCGAGCGTGCTGTGGCGGTTGACGCGGCGTACTTTCCGGCCGTCGACAGCCTTGCCGCGATCGACCTCGCCGAAGGAAAGATTGCGCAGGCGAAAGAGCGCTTCGACAAGCTGTTGGCAGTTGAGCCGTCGAATCACAAAGCCTTGCTGGCCATCGCCGGGCTGCGCGCCGCGGCGGGCGGCAGCCCCGAGGAAGTGGCGCAGCTCATCTCCAGCGCCATCAAGCTCAACCCGACGGAGGTCACACCACGCCTGCTGTTGATTGATCACCACCTCAAGCGCAAAGACCTCAAGCAGGCACTGGCGGCAGCCCAGGACGCCTTGGCCGCCGTGCCCGACAGCCCGCAATTGCTGGAGGCGGTGGGCCGGGTGCAGGCGCTGTCGGGCGATTTCAATCAGGCGGTCAGTTCGTACACCAAGCTGGCCGCGCTGCTTCCGCAATCGGCGTATCCGCACCTGCTGCTGGCCGATGTTCATGTGGCGCGCAAGAGCAACGACATGGCGGTGCAAAGCTTGAAGCGGGCGCTGGCGATCTCGCCGGATTCCCTGCAAGCGCAGCGCAATCTGGTGGCCCTCGAACTTGCCGCAGGGCATTCCCAGGAGGCACTGGCGTTGGCGCAGGCGGTGCAGAAGCAGCGCGGCACCGACGGTGTGGGCTACCTGTTCGAAGGGGACATCGAGGCGTCGTTGAAGAACTTCGATGGCGCTGCCAATGCGTACCGTGCCGGCCTGAAGAAAAAGAAGTCCACTGACCTCGCAGTGAAGCTCCACGCGGTCTTGCTGACCGCCGCCCGCCGAGCGGAGGCGGACAGGTTTGCAGCCGCTTGGATGAAGGATTTTCCGAAAGACGCCGGTTTCCTGTTTCATCTGGGCGATGTGGCGCTGGCGCAGCGGGACTATGCGCAAGCCGAAGCGAACTATCTGGGCGTTGTGCAGATCCGGCCCGACGATGCGGCGGCCCTCAACAACGTGGCGTGGCTCACGTCCAGGCTCAACAAGAAGAATGCGCTCGGCTACGCCGAGAAAGCAAACGCGTTGCAGCCCGGCCAGCCGCTGTTCATGGACACGCTGGCAATGATTCTTGCCGATGAGAATCAGATCGAGCGTGCGGTCTCGGTGCAAAAGAAGGCGCTGGACATTCAGCCGCAGAACCCCGCGCTGCGGCTGACCCTTGCGAAGATTTACCTCAAGGCCGCAGACAAGGTCCGCGCCCGGGATGAACTGGAAAAGCTGGCGAAGATCGGCCCGGCATTTTCGGGTTACGAGGAGGTCAATCAGCTGCTGAAGGCTCAGTGATCCGGCCGGTTGCAACCATCAACTGGTCCAGCGGCTTGCGGGTCGATCGCGACACGGCCGCGGTGCCGGCACCGATGCGACCCAAGAACACCGCCAGACCGGTGCTTTCTGCGCCGATCAGCGCCTCCAGTTGCAGCGCCAGAGCGCGCGCTGTCTGCTCCATCCCGGGTTCTGCGGAAAATGCGACGCCGTCGCGAACATAGCGCGAGAAGATCAACGGCGTCAGCTCCGGCTGCATCACGAGGCCGAGAGATGTTGCCGTCAGCCAGAACCGCTGCACGGCCCTGCCGGCGGCGACATGGTCGTCAATCGATTGTGGGCGCCGCCTGGCCAGGAGCACGAAATGTGCGGCGCAAAAAATCCCTGGGATCAGATCCATCTGAAGGCGCGGGGCCACGGTGCCAGCCAAAAACCGGTTGAAGAACTTGACGCGATCCCAGCTTCCAAGCACGTGGTGCATCAGCCTGGCGGTCATCGGGTCGACCCCGAGCGCCTGATCCGGCACCCGGTCTTCGCTGAACCTCGCGTTCCATTCGATGACATCCCGATGGACTTCATAGGCCTCAGGCATGGTCAATCGAAGTCTGGCGTTGTTGAACATCAGACGTGCGGCCCGGCTTCGCGCGCTGAACCCTTCAATCCACTGCACCTGACAGGCACTGCCGACCGATGCCTCGAGCGCGAGCTTTTCGGCTGCACTCAACGGGCGCAGGCGCATCGGGCGTCGCTGCACGCTGCGTGTGGGGATGTGCGTGACCAGCGGATCGGCCTGCGTTCGCGGATCGGACGAGAAACGAAGATCGAAGGTGGGTGTGGTGTCGGGAAGTCCGCTGCGTCGGGAGGCTGCGGTGTGCAAGCCATGCGCACTCGCGGCGATGGAAATCGTTTCGATCAGCGCTCCCAACGAGATCTGGCTCGGGTGTCCGTCGAGATCGTAGACGCAGTGATCCCGGGTATCAAAGCCGTGTACGACGACGTGCCCTTCATCGACGATCTCGAAGCGCCAGGGCTGCGTGTTGTCGCCGCTGGGTGCCCACCGGCTGAGGTCAAGAATCTGCTCGACGGTGGATGGTATGGCCATGGAGGTTGCCTCGGAGTCAGGTTGGGTTGCTGCGTCGAGGCTGGAGTGTGCAACTACCTGACCCGCAGCCGCTTTCGGGCGATGCGCAGCACCAGCCGTTGCATCGGATGCTTGTTGCCACCCGGGCGCCAGGTTCGCCTGAGCAGATTGCGGAAGGCATCGAAATGCAGCCCCGATGGCGCGGCGACCACATCGCCACGCTTGAGCAGCAGCTTGAGCACTTGCGCGGCGGCGATGCCACTGCAAAGTTGCACCGCAATGATCGTGGACGGCCCCCTGCGCCTTTCCAGATCGACTCTCGTCGGATCGACCAGATAAGTCATCTGCAGCATGGCGGGCGACAAGCCGATCAGGAACCGCAGGGCCTGCTCTCCCTCAGTATGGCCGCCCAGGCCGAAATACTCCTCGAACGTCATCTTGCCCGGCACGAAATTGAGCAGTGCGGCACCCATTCCGAGTGGAGCGACGGTGGTGGCGGGAATCCCCTTTTCAGCACAGATGGAGAACAGGCGGCGACGGATATCGAGTGCAAAAAAATCGAGACCGTCCAGATAGATATCCCCATCGGCAAGAAAATCGCCCAGATTTTCCTGACTCAGACCGTCACGGAAAATTCTGATATCCAGATTCGGATTGATGTCGCGTGCCATCTCGACCATGACATCGGTCTTCGGACGGTCAATGGAACTCAGCATCGCACCTGCCTGACGATTGAAGTTGGCAAGCGAAAAGGTATCGAAATCGGCGACGCTGAAAGCCCCGATTCCAAGTCTTGCCAAAGTCAGAAGATAGACACCGCCGACACCCCCGAGCCCGGCAATACACACCCTGGAATTCCTCAGCTGACGCTGTTCAGCTTCCGTCACCCATCCAATATTCCTTGAAAATGCCTCATCGTACGAGAACTCTGGTTTGGCGTTTGGCATGGGTTTCTCCCTGACATGAAGGGAATGGAGCGGCTCGCGACGCGCCACCCGAGAAATGATACGCACCGCAGGCGATGCAGTCCAGCGACCCCGCCGTGGCCTGCCGTAGATCAATAGCGCGAATCGACCGCTGGAAACGGCTGACCGGCTTTCGCGCGCTTCTTTCTCGGCCACAGCGGTCGGTTGCTGCGATAAAATGTCACACGTTTGTCTCGGCCACCAACGGCAGGGCAACCGGCTTTTGAAGCGCGGGTCCGGCACAAGACATCCGGCGACGGATTCCAGGGAAAAGAACATGAACAATACGATCATCGGTGCCCCGTTCGATGTGGGCCACCCGCTGCGCTCGATTCTTGCCGATCATTCTCCGGATGAAGCGGCCGAGCAGGTGATTGATCGGGGAATTTTCAAGATTCGGTTTGCAGATTCCTTCGGTCATCGGAGTTCGGCTGGCATTCTAGTCAGCAGGATGTACGCGACACGAGGTTATAATATTACTACGTCGACTACCGATGATTCATCGAATCGCATTACGCTGGTTGCCAGTGACAAGGAACAGATCATTGGGACGTTGACCGTCCGTTTTGACACAGAGCAGGGCCTTTTAGTGGATAATATATTTCTTAAAGAAGCGGACGAATTGCGAAAGGCCGGACATAGAATTTGTGAATTTACGAAGTTGGCTGTTGATACCAAGGCACGCTCCAAACGTGTACTGGCTTCTCTTTTCCATGTTGCATATATATTTGCACACCGACTGAAGAATTTTCAATCGGTATTGATCGAGGTTAATCCCAGGCATGTACGCTACTATGAGCGAATGCTCGGGTTCAAGGTGATCGGTTCTGAAAGACTGAATCTGCGCGTCAACGCGCCAGCGGTACTGTTGTGTCTTGAATTGGGACATGCGCAAGACCAGATCAGCAAGTTTGCGGGGCAGGGCGACTCCGTCAAGGACGAACGTTCGCTGTATCCATATTTTTTTTCAGTGGAAGAAGAGGCGGGTATCGTGGGCCGGTTGCACGGTTCACAAAGTCTGTGAATGACCGTTGCGTGCCGACTCTGATAGATCGTCGACCGCACCGCTGCGTGCGGCCCGAACGGTCTGTTGTTCATCTGCCTCGTGCTGCGGCGTGTGCGCGAGCGGTGCGGCTGCTTCCGCTTCGTTCTGTCTTGACGGCACGATGGCCTTGCGCGCCAGGTGAACCAGCAACAGGAAGAACGGCATCCGCAGCCAGTGCGATCTGACGTACAGGAGCCATCGCGCCAGTGGTGTCCAGCCATCTGCACAGGTCGGGTGGTCGACTCGCAGACCTCTCAGGAAGCAGAAGTCGATCAGCGGCATGGCGGCGGGATGCGGTGCCCCTTGCTGCGCCGCAGTGATCACAGGCTCTGGCACCGGAGTCCCCAGTAGAACAATGGCGTAACGCAGTGCGTAGAACAATGGCCGCTGCAGGCCGAGTTCGGCAGCCCGCACGGGCAACTGCTCCCAAAATCCCGGGGTCGCGCCGAAATGACAAAGCAGGCTGTCGAGATCGAACAAGTCCCTCAGGCCATTGTCGAGTTCACCCTCATGGAACAAATGGGTCGCGCTGTGCAGAACCATGTCCGCCGGTGCGAAAACAAACACATCGGCGTGGCCGGGAACGGCGACGGCGGCTTCACGCATGGCCGAGGAGTTCGCGCGTATTCGGGCTGTCTCCGGGAGGATTGCGTGGTGCACGTCGATCACCGTGCCGCGCCGCAGATGCTGCATCGGCGGGATCTCGTGCATCCATTTTCGGTAGTACCGCTGGTCGTACGAATCATGGTGGCTACCGACCCACCCATTCATCATCAGGGCCGATTCGACAGTGGGCACTGCTTGTTTTGGAATGATGACGTCGATGTCCGAGAACATGCGGCCGTTCGAAACCGGCAAGCCTGCGATGGCGTAAGCCGCACCCTTGAGCAACACCAGGGGAACACCGGTCGGGGCAAGGGCGCGGCGAATGCATTCGATTTCCCAGCGAATCGCACCTTGCTGGCGCTCCGCGACGACCCGTGCGGATAGCAGGTGCTGCCAGGCGGCCCGCAAAGCGCCCCGTTCGCCATCGATGCACAGCGCCAGTCGGCCCAGCAGGTTGGCGCGGCGCGCCTGTCGAATCAGTAGGTCCCATTGCGGCTCACTGTAAGTGGCGGCGCGGTCAGGACTGAGCAGCGCTTCTACGACGAGGTCTCGGTGATGCATGACGCAGAGGGTGATCGCAAGGTGGAAAAGGCGCTGACCGCCTCTTCGAGATCGCCGTAGGTGAATTCGTAGCAGTCACAGCGGTCGACCATGTGCGCTAGAGCGTCGAAGCCGGCGCGTCCATGGATGTTGTAGTTGAATGATTGCTCGGCAAGCATCCAGCATGCACGGGCCTTGCTGCAGGATTCGAACTTTGCCGGTGCGCCAGCCTGATAGCGCGGAAAGACGATCCACGCTGGTATCGCTTGTTCAAGCACCCGTCGCGCACTGTCGTCTGGAGGTGCCATCAGCGCCACAGTGCCTTTCGCGGTGTGCGGTACCGAGGACGTCATTGTCGCCGCTGGCTCGAACCGGTGAATCACGGCAATCGATTCGTTCTTCAGATTGAGTGGGCGAGACAACGCCTGCATCAGGCGAGTCTGCAGGTCATACAGCGCGAGTTCGTCAGAGAATAGCCGCCAGCCGCGGCTTACCAATCCTGCGCACAAGGTGCTTTTGCCCGAACCGGGCGGAGCCGGCAAGATGACCGCCAGCCCATTCTTCTCGACCACCGCTGCGTGCGCGATCAGGAACTGGTGCGAGTGTGCTGCGATGCACCAGTTCAATCCCCACTCGAGCATCGGGTATGCCTGTGCAAGGGGCAACGGCTTGAATGCTGCTCTGCCGTCAAAGTAGAAATTCGCCTGAGGCCGCAGCCAGCGCCGGAGGCCCCTCGGCAGTGCAACGCGAATGTGAAAGTCCGCGAACCTGTCGTCGCCGATGACGGAAAACTCGGCGTACATGATCCTGATGCCCGACACCACCGAGTCGATCCGAGATTCGATCCTGGCAACGAACGGCGAGAGTTGGATCAGCAAATCCCCGCGGGCCATGCGCCTCGCGAGTTCGGGCCGAGAGAGGTCAGCAATTTTCAACGGATGAGGACGTGATCAATCCCAGTCGGAAGAACTCTTGCAGTGTTGATTCCACCAACTCAGGCAGATCCGCCCGGTCTGCTAGGCTAGATTCAGCATCCTGTCGCTCTGACAGCGTGACGTGGGATTGTGGGCCGATCTGGAGAAGTCGATAGATCGCCGAGGCCGCAGGTGAGAGCAGGTGAGTGTCGCCGGTGCGGGTGTTCAAGACGACGATTTCGCCGGCCCACTCCCGATCAACGAAATTTTCCGGCCTATCGAGCAACCAGCACGTTGGCACCATCGGCGGCAATCGGATCCGAAGTTTGCCTTGTCATGCAGTCGGCGGATTTCCACCGAATTGCGAGACGGTTGCGACCCAATTGTTGTGAAGGAAGTCGACCGTGTTCTGCTTCGACCACGAAATTCCTGCGGACGGCTGGTATCCCGTACCCGCATTGCCAGCAAACCACATGTCCTTGATGTTTTGGCTGGTCACACACTGCCCGGGGACACGCCCAGTCAACACGTTCAACATCGACGTGATCAATGTTTTCTCGAATCCGGTTCCACTGGCAAGCTTGGTGGTAATCGAACTGGAACTCCCAGAACCCATCAAGGTGTTGCATTGGGTGTTTTTGGTCACACCAGTCGGCCATGAAAGGGTGGCTCCGCATGCATCCTTGGCCGAACCAACCCCTGTGCATTTGTTCGACCACGAAGTAGATGTGGCAGTGCATGAGTCGGGCCAGGTTTGTTGAGCGTGGTTGCTCAGGTTCGCTGACGCGTGCGCCGACGGGGTCTTGCACTGCCAAGCGAGCACGGGTCGACTGGCCAAGGTAAGAATTACCGGGCTTGCTTTGAGACCTGCCCGAATCAAGCCGCGACGGGTGGACATTCCGGGTTTCTGGTCAGTGCGCATCTCAATCAAAGAAATTGCTTGCTGCTGATGATCATCCGCAGCATCGTCCCGAATCGAACCGTTCATTTTCTGTCTCCTAGCCTTTGTTGAGCGAGGGAGTATTTACCGCCACTATGAACAGCACATTACCCGACAGATAGGCGGGAAACGTTGAGAGCGTCCAAAATGTGACGAGGCTTGCTTTGTAATCTTCACTGCCCCTCATGAAACAATACGACGCTGACCGTCTCAATCAACACGAGAATATCAAGAAAGAGAGAATTATTTTTGACGTAGTATAAATCGAACTGATGCTTGCGACGCGCATCCTCAAGCGAAGAACCATAGTGATATCTAACCTGCGCCCATCCGGTAACACCCGGCTTTACGGAATGTCGTAACTCGTAGAAGGGTATGCTTTCCTTCAGCTGATCAACGAAGCTGGGGCGCTCCGGCCGGGGCCCGACCAAGCTCATCTCCCCGCTTAAGACACTCAGCAACTGAGGTAACTCGTCGATGCGCATTTTGCGGATCCACGATCCAACGGGCGTGATCCGAGAGTCATCCTTGGTTGCCCACCGCGCCACTCCATCTTGCTCGGCATCGGCATACATGCTGCGGAACTTCATGCACATGAAGATTCGGCCGCCAACACCAACGCGTGCCTGGCGATAGATCACCGATCCAGGGCTGTCGAGCCGAATCAGGGTCATCGTAAGAAGCATCACGGGGGCCAGCAGGATCAGCAGCACCAAGGAGCTTACGATATCGAACAAGCGCTTGACGAAGCGGCGAAAGTCACCTTGAACGAAGCCTTGGCCATAGACCAGCCAACTGCTCTTCAGGCTGTCGATCGGCACTTCCCATTTTGTTCTTTCGCAGAACCCAGCGAGATCGAGAACAGACACGCCGCGAATCCGGCACTCCAGAAGCTGGTCCATCGGAACTCCGCCACCTCGGTGCTCGCGAACAGCGACGATGATTTCTTGGATGTCGTGGCGAGAGACCAGATCGGTCAGGGACGAACTGTTCGGAAACACCCGGAATTTGTCATTCCGTGGTCCAGACACTGCCGATTGATCTGAAGTGGCGTAGAAGCCTACGACGTTGCGCGCGGAGCGACCTGGCACCCCCAAATCCGCAGCAATGGCATGGGCCTGCGCTCCGGTGCCAACGATGAGTACTCGCGGCAAGGCAGCCGAATGTCGCATGATGCCGAACCAGCCGCGCACGAGAACCAGGCCAACGCCCAGATAGGCGATAGCGGCTGGGATCAACTGTTCGATATACCCTCGATCAGCCACGATCCGCAGCGTGAGGCTGGTGAGATATCCACCGATGCACAGGGCAACTGCTGTTCGTGCAGTGGCCGCAATCAATGAGATCGGTTTGGGGCGGTACAGGCCGACCAAGGCGTACATCAAGGCCATCACAAGGGCGAACTGCGTGGCACCGAACAGGATCAGCGGAAGTTCCGGGACCGCACTGGGAATCGTCATGTATCGGCTGGTCAGCGTCGACGCGGCCAGCAGCACCGCCACGAAGCACAGAGTCAGATCGACCACCATCCCGGCGAGGGCACCAGGCAACAAGTTGTGACGAAACACCCTCATGATCGGCCGCCCCCGCGTCAAGACATGCGCCTCGCCGCCAACTGAATCGAGACGGGCTCGTGTCGGGGTCGGGGTCAGTAGTTATGCGTAAGAATTATGGTTGAGTCGGACGGTGCAAGAACCCCCCTGTTTCAGGGGGAACGCTCCGTTTCAGGCATCTCGGCTGAGCGAACTGCGAGTGACGTTACCGATTTTCGATTCTCAGCGGATCTTGCTTGTGTGAACGGCAGGCTCGTCTGGCCCAAGGACAGCGGTCGACGTAAACTGCTGCGGTGATGCTCGAACAGTTCAGCCTCCCAGGGTTCGACACCCAGACGCCGTCATTCCCGCCGCCCAAGCGCAGCATCGCCCCCGCGTGGCCGCATGGCATACGGCCTGCTCAGCGATTGTTCCTCGCGTTGTTTCCGCAAGCCGGTGACGGTGCTCGCATGGCTGAACCCATCCATCTGCTGCGGCAGCACCACCGCTTGGGTGGCCAACTGCTGCGCACCGATCGTCTGCACATCACGCTTCACAGCTTGGGTGACTATGTCGGCGCGGTCCCGGAAGCGCTGGTCGGTGCGGCCATGGCCGCTGCAGCCGGTGTCATCCACCCGCCGATCGACATCGTGTTCGATCGTGCACTGAGTTTCGCTGGCAGCAGTTCCGGCAAGAACGCCTTCGTCTTGTGCGGCCGTGACACTGCGGCAGTCAGCCAGCTTGTGCACATTCTGGGCCTCGCGCTCAAGCGCGCCGGGCTTGAGTCTCAACCCAGTCGCAAGCCCCATATGACAATGCTCTACGACGACCAGGTCGCCGTAGAGCACACCGTCGAGCCGATCCGCTGGACCGCCACCGAGTTCGTGCTTGTGCGCAGCCTCTTGGGCAAGACGCAACATCGGTGGTTGGCGCGTTGGCCTCTGATTCGCCCGCGCTGACCCCAAATTGCCCGCCGTTGCATCGCTCTCCTAAGTAGCGCAAATGACGGGTTCACAAACTGCTCACCGCGATCGCGCGCTAACCAATCGCCGAAACCACACCGGGTGCCCTCGAAAATCCTGGTTCCTGACATCGATGCGTTGCTGGGACGGACCGACGCTGGTTCCTGCATTTTCACATTCGCGACGATCTCGATCGCCTGAAATCTGAGCGCCAGTATTCGTACCGGCAACGCGGAGACTCGTCGCGTTACTCGCACATCGACAGGCCGCAGGCCATTCCTCGTTTGATATGAACAGTCACAACATTGCACTCACAGCATGGAGCTTCGGCCTTGTCGGTGCCGTCCATCTCGCATTTGTGGTCATTCTCATCCGCCTCGGATACTGGCGCGCGCCTCGCAACATAGCCGGCTTGGCTCTGTTTGGCGCAGTCGGTTTCAGTTCGATGTGGGGATGCCTGACGATGGTCGGAGTCCTGACCGGTGAACCGCTGCTCACGCTGCTCGCGGCGATGGCTGACTTGTTTCGCTACGGTTTCTGGTTTGCGTTCCTCTGCCTGCTGATCCACCCCCTACAGAATGTCGGGCAGACAAGGGACGTGTCTGCGCTTCCGATTTTGGGCATCGTGCTCATCGTTGGCGCGGTGGGCACCCAGGCGTTGGCGGGGTTTGACATGCTGCCCGCGATAGGGTCTCGCCTTGTTCCGCTGAGCTCGATGGCCCTCTCGGTGTTCGGCCTCGTTCTGGTCGAGCAAGTATTCCGCAATATCGCGCAAGACTCGCGCTGGAATGCGAAGCCGGTGTGCTTGGCTTTGGCAGGATCCTTCGCATTCGACTTGTACGTTTATTCGCAAGCGGTCATCTTTGACCGAGTCGACTTAGACGCTTTCAGCATCCGCGGCGCAGTGCACGCTCTGATGGCCCCTTTGTTGATGATTGCTACGACGCGCCGCGGCGACTGGATTTCACAGCTTCGCGTATCAAGAAGCGCAGCCTTCCATTCGGCAACACTACTCATTGCGGGAAGTTATCTGATATTCATTTCCGCTGTCGGTTATTACGTCAGATTCTTCGGTGGCGACTGGGGAGGAGCGCTGCAACTTGCCCTCGTCTTTCTTTCACTGATCGTACTGAGCATACTCGCGCTTTCCGGGACAGTACGCGCGAAGCTTCGTGTTTTTCTCAACAAGAATTTCTTCCGCTACCGCTATGACTATCGAGAGGAATGGCTAAAGTTCACCCGCGCGCTTTGCGCACAAAACACGCCTCAGGAAATGGGCCAACAAGTCATTCGCGGTCTGGCTGACTTGGTCGAAAGCCCGGGCGGTGGGCTTTGGATGAAGGCCCCCGGCGCTGCAACTTTTCAGCAGACGGCTCGACTGAACTTTGCACCGATGCACGAACAAGAAGATGCCGGATCGTCGCTTTGCAACTACCTTGCGCGTGACAGCATCGTCGTCAATCTGGAGGACTACCGTTCGTCTCCACGCCGCTATGAATCCTTGACGATGCCGGCGTGGTTGCAATTGGCACCACAGGCTTGGCTCATCGTTCCCCTGCTCGTCGGTGACGAATTGATCGGCTTCGTCGTCTTGCTGAGTGCGCGCACCAACGTTCACGCCAATTGGGAGGTCTATGACCTGTTGAAAACAGCCAGTCGGCAAGCAGCCAGTTTCCTGGCACAAATGGTGGCCACTGAAGCCTTGCTTGAAGTTCGCAAGTTCGACGCGTTCAACCGCATGTCTGCTTTTGTCGTTCATGACCTGAAGAATATCGTCACGCAACTCTCGCTGATGATGAAAAACGCCCAGCGACTCCACGCCAATCCTGAGTTTCAGCAAGACATGCTGATGACAGTAGAAAACTCGTTGGAAAGAATGCGCCAACTGATGGCTCAGTTGCGCGAAGGAACCACACCCACCGGTACCGCTTTCGGGGTTGATCTGACAGGAGTGATACGCCGCATCGAATCCGTGGCGAACAGCCGTGGTCGAAACGTTGAAGTTCGATCGGTCGAGCCTGTCGTCGCGCGCGGGCACGAAGAGCGGCTCGAAAGAATCATCGGGCACATGGTGCAAAACGCGCTCGATGCGACCGATCCATCGGGAAAGGTCTGGCTGCGTTTGGGCAAGCTTGGAGGACAGGCGCGTATCGAAGTTGGCGACAACGGCTCTGGCATGACGCCAGAGTTCGTTCGTGATCGACTCTTCAAGCCGTTTCAGACGACGAAAGTGACCGGCATGGGCATTGGGGCCTACGAAAGTTTTCAGTATGTGCAGGAGCTTGGCGGCGCGATTTCTGTCGAGAGCGAGCCGGACAAGGGAACGCAGGTGACGCTGCTGGTTCCGCTTTTCGAAGGCCGAACTCAGTCCGACCTCGACTTGCTAAAAGCGTCCTAGACAGCGTCCGGCGCTTGTCGACATTTTTTACACAATGATTGGCCTCGGCTCGCTTGTCGGCCAACCGGAACGACTAGGTTGTTGATTCTTCGATGAATTTTTTCATTGGCATGCTCCCTGCTCTAGTGTCGGCGAGAGCAACCGGAAAGCGCATTTGCGATCCGGGCATCCATTTGAGGAGATGACGATGAAAACGAAACTCTTGGCAATTGCGGTAGCGGCGATTGGTGCGGTGGGCTCAGCGCATGCAGGTGTGATGGGTCAGTCTGTTCTGGAAGTCAGTGACTTCAAGTTCCTAAACGGAGTCGGCGGGTCGACGCTCAACGTCGCTCAGTTCGATTTCTTGAATTTCAATGACAGCAGCAATGCGACGGCCAACCTGAATGGAACCATCGCCTCGAACGCGATCAACCAGAGCTTTTTCGGAACGCTGAACCTTCCTCAGCAATGCGTGGGCGTGGGTGGTGTTGGTGCTGGCGACTGTGCCGCATTCGGCCAGGATGACTACAGCCACCGAACCGGCTCCGCGACCAAGAATGTGGCTCGTGCCGACACCCTGCTGCAAAACTCTCCGTTGCTCGGAACCGGCTTTGCCACCGGCGCAGATGCGCACGTGGTCAACGAAGGGCAGCTCGCGTCGATCCTCGGCTTCGGTGCCATCCAATCCAATCTCGGCCTGACCGCATCGTTCTCGTTCTCCTTGATAGCCGGCCAAGCCGTGACGATAAGTCTTAACTCGCTGAGTCATCTGTTTGCCAACGTTGATCTCGGCAGTTTCGGTACGGCTCGCGCCTCTGAGCAATGGGTCATCAGTATCGAGGACAGCAACGGCAACACGGTCTTTTCTTGGTCTCCTAACGGCCAGGGTGGCGGTATCACTGGTGGCGTCGAAACGACGGATACTTGCAATTTGAATCGTAGCGTCAACGCGCAGCTTCCGGGCCAGACCTCGGTCTACGATTGCTCAGGTTCGCACGTGGCGACGACTGGTCTTCTGGACGGTGCGGAAACCTACACACTTGGCCTGCGCCACGCGGGCGACGTTGACGTCACCCGCGTTCCAGAGCCTTCCAGCTTGATGTTGGTGGGCTTGGCATTGGCTGGGTTGGGCTTCAGCGCACGTCGTCGAAAGACTGCACGAAGCTGATCGAGTTATCTTTGACGCGCACTGATGTGCGCGCCCTCTACGGAAGCGCCCAGATCGGAAGTTCTGGGCGCTTTTCTGTTTACGCGTCGTGCGGGCCTTAGGTCGCCTTTTGCGTGGTCCAAGGTACGGTGTTTGCGCTACAGCACCGGTTCAGCGGCTTCGAATCGTCCCGTTGAGGCCCACCCCCGCACTTGAGCGTTGTCGGCGGACGGCCCGATGTGCCATGATCCATTTCGGGTGAGGAATGGCGACTCGCAGTGGTCGAATAGAAGTGCCATCCTCAAACCGTACGTGTCTGGCTGACGCCTTTCAAGACTTGTCCGTCGGTAGAGGGGGAACCATGAAGCAATTCGCCGTGCAGCGCAAGCGTGCGATTCGAGGGGTCCTTGGCTTAGTCGGGATCTTCCTTTTGGCGGCTTGTGGAACCAATCCCGGCAAGTTTCCACCTGCACCTGCGACGGCCTCGACACAAGACTACAGCTACATCATCGGCCCCGGTGACAGCATCAACATCATCGTGTGGCGAAACCCGGAACTGTCCATGTCGGTCCCGGTGCGTCCAGACGGGAAGATTTCGACCCCTCTGATCGATGAGCTCACGGCGCAGGGCAAGAACTCGGTAGAAGTCGCGCGCGACATCGAGAAGCAGCTTGGCAAGTATGTTCGGGACCCCGTTGTCACGGTCATCGTCACCAGCTTTGTCGGCCCCTACGATCAACAGATACGTGTTGTGGGTGAGGCAGCGAGGCCACAGGTTCTTCCCTACAAGCTGCGCATGACAGTGCTCGACGTCATGATTGCCGTGGGTGGTTTGACAGACTTCGCGGCCGGCAATGAAGCCACCATCCTGCGCGCCGGCGATGGTGACAAGCAGTACTCCGTGCGACTGAAGGATCTGATCAAGCGGGGAGATATTTCAGCAAATGTCGAAATGAAGCCAGGCGATATTTTAATTATTCCGCAGAGTTTTTTCTGACCAATCCCGTTCGTTTACAGCTCGGCCGCCGTCTAACGGCTTCTGACGATGCAGGGTGGCCGACACCCTTGACACCCGCCCCGATTCGATGAAAGAACTGTTTGCTCAACTGTCCACCGTCACACGAAGCATGTGGCGGTTCCGCTGGCCATCCGTGTTGGTGGCGTGGCTGGTGGCAGTCATGGGTGCGATCACCGTGTTTCTGATCCCCGATCAGTACGAGGCGACTGCACGCATCTACGTCGATACGCAATCCATTTTGAAGCCTCTGATGGCCGGTCTCGCGGTCCAGCCCAACGTTGAACAGCAGGTAGTGATGCTGAGCCGCACGCTGATCAGCCGGCCCAATGTCGAGAAACTGGTGCGCATGGCGGATCTGGACTTGAAGAGCGAGTCGAAGGCTCAGCAAGAGGCCTTGGTCGGTCGGCTGATGACGGCGTTGGAAATCAAGACCGTGGGCCGCGACAACCTTTACGTACTTTCATTTCGCGATTCCGAGGCTGCCAAGGCGCAGAGGGTGATCCAGTCGCTGGTGTCGATTTTTGTCGAATCTAGCCTCGGTGCGACCCGCAAAGACACCGATACGGCGAAGGTTTTCATCAACGAGCAGATCAAAAGTTACCAAGCCAAGCTCGAAGAGGCCGAGGTCCGCTTGAAAGAGTTTCGTATGCGCAACCTGCAGATGCAGACAGGCGAGGGCAAGGACTCGGCGTCACGACTGGGTGAAATCAGCGATCAGCTGAACCAGGCCAAGCTGGCTTTGCGCGAAGCCGAACAGGCTCGAGACGCTGCTCGATTGCAGTTGAACAACGAGAAGGCACCCGGCGCGACTGCGTCGACACCGAATCTTCTGCCCGATCTCTCGGCGGCTGCGGCTGTCATCGCAACTCCCGAGATCGACTCGCGCATCGATGTGCAAAAGCGAAACCTGGATGCCTTGCTGCAACGGTTCACCGAGCAGCATCCCGACATCGTGGCCACACGCCGATTGATTCAAGACCTGGAAGAACAGCGGAAGAAGGAGGTCCAGGAACTCCGTCGAGTAGCGGTTGCCTCGCCGTCGCCCGCGGTGAACGGCAACTTGGCCTACCAGGAACTGAATCGGATGTTGGCGACTTCGGAGGTGCAGGTGGCAGCGCTGAAGGCCCGGGTTTCGGAATATTCATCGCGCTACAGTCAAGCTCGCGAGACGATCAAAAGCGCACCAGAGCTCGAAGCTGAAGCCTCGCAGCTCAATCGCGACTACGCGATCAACAAGAAGAACTACGAAGACCTCGTCGCGCGCCGTGAGTCGGCCGCGATGTCGGGAGAGCTCGATTTGGCTGCAGGCGTGGCTGATTTCCGGCTGATCGATCCACCGCGCGTGTCGCCTAAACCTGTTTCGCCGAACCGTCTCATCCTGATGGGGATGGCGATGATCCTGGCAATAGCAGCCGGCCTGTTCACAGCGTTCGCGGCGAGTCAACTTCGCCCGGTGTTTCACAGCGTCAGCGAGTTGCGCGCAAAGATCGAGCTTCCCCTGCTGGGCATGGTGTCGCAAGTCACGAGTGCTGCAGACCTTCGGCGCGAGAAAGTTGACTTGTTGCGATTCCTGTTCTCTTCGGGCAGCTTGCTCGGCATCTTTGCGGTGGGATTGATAACCATGACCGTGATCGCGGCCAGGCAGGGTTGAGCAAGATGAGCAGCCTGATCGAGCAAGCAGCACTTCGGTTGGAGCAACTTCGCCGAACCGGCGTTCCGGTTCCCGTTCCCGAGATGGCCAGGCGTGCGGTACCACCCGTCGCGGCACCGCCAGCGCGCGTTTCGCTAGAAGCACAAATGGGCAGCCTGCCCGTCCAGCGGCTTGAGACGCCTGCTCAGACGTCTCGGCAAGTGATGTTGGACCTGGACGCCCTCGGTGCTGCCGGCATCGTCACCCCCAGCGCGCAGCGTTCACAGGCTGCCGACCAGTACCGTGTGATCAAGCGGCCGTTGATCACCAATGCGAAAGGCATGGGTGCGACCATCCTCAATCACGGCAACCTGATCATGGTGACCAGCGCTCTGGCAGGGGAAGGCAAGAGTTTCACCTCGATCAACCTTGCGATGAGCATCGCGATGGAACTGGACAACACGGTCATGCTGGTCGATGCGGATGTCGCTCGGCCGTCGGTTCCGCGCATCCTGGGGCTACCCGCCGGGCCTGGGCTGCTGGACCTTCTCGAAGGCAATGCCGACATGTACAGCGTTCTGCTGAAGACCAACATCGACAAGCTGACAATCCTCCCCAGCGGGACGCCGCATCCGCAGGCGACCGAACTTCTGGCAAGCGACGCGATGCGGGTGCTGCTCGACGACATGGCCAACCGCTATTCCGATCGCATCGTCATCTTCGACTCCCCGCCTCTGCTCCTGACGACCGAGGCGCGAGTGCTGGCCACGCAAATGGGTCAGGTCGTGATGGTGGTACAGGCCGACAAGACGCTGCAGGCTGATGTCCAGCATGCGCTGTCGACAATCAAAGCCTGTTCCCGCGTCATGCTCGTGCTGAACAAGGCCCGCGGCGACTCCGCGGGCAGCTACGGCCGTGGTTACGGTTACGGCTATGGATATGGCTACGGGATGCCCAATGAAAAGCAGACAAGCTGATTGTCTGCATCGCAGCCCGCCGCCGCCCAACCACCCATCTCTGCAGGGCCGTGTGAGCCGCAGAATCCTGCCGCCGATGGTGGGCGCGTTCAGCTTGGTGGCGCTTGCCGCCAGCGCCCAGGAGGTGACGACGCGGCCCTCCCTGGTCGTGGTTCCGGATATCGACATACGGCAGACGTTGACCAACAACTCGCATTTGGTCAGCGCGGACCGTCGCAGCGATCTCATCACCGAATTGAGTCCCGAGCTGCGAATCAGCAGCAACGCAGGCGGTGTCAGGGGATTTCTCGACTACTCGTTGCGCAGCCTGGTGTACGCGCGAGAGTCCTCGTCCAATACCGTCCAGCAGTCGCTGAGCGCCGCTGGCTCCGCCGAGGCGATCGACAAGTGGGGCTACGTCGACGCCAGCGCCAGCATTTCACAGCAGAGCATATCGGCGCTGGGCTCTCGTTCGACCGACCCAGCCCTGATCGACTCCAACCGAACCGAGGTGGCATCGATTCGACTTTCGCCCTATGTGCGGGGCAGGCTGGGCGGCTTGGCCGAATACGAAGCGCGATTGAGCTGGGCCGCGACGAACAGCAATGCCTCCAACGCCGATTCCACTGCCACCGAGGCTTTGCTGCGAATTGGGTCGGACACCTCGTTCTCGCGCATCGGTGTGTCGGCGGACCTGTCGCACCAGACCGTCGACTTCAGCGCCGGTGGCATTCACGAAACCGATCGCCTGACAGGTGCAATGACATTCGCCGCAACGCCCGAGTTGAGGCTTTCTGTGCGCGCCGGCCGTGAGTTCAACGATCTGATCACGCTGACCAAGACCGCTTACAACACCTGGGGCCTGGGTGTGACCTGGATCCCGACCGAGCGAACCCGGCTGGAGGCGACCCGTGAGCATCGCTTCTTTGGCAGTTCGCACAGCCTTCGCTTCGAGCATCGGATGCCGCGGTCAATCTGGACCGTCAGCGACACGCGGGATGTCTCCACGGACTCCGCAACTGGCGGAGCCAACGCATCGCGTACCGTGTTCGACCTGCTGTTCGCGCAGTTCGCCTCGCTCGTCCCGGACCCGATTCAGCGAGAGGCCGTGGTCGACACCTTCCTGCTCAGGAGTGGCCTGACCCGGACGACGCTGGCGAGCGGCGGGTTCCTGACCGCCGCCCCGACGGTTCAGCGTCGCCAGGAAGCTTCATTCGCGTTGCTCGGCGTGCGCAGCACCGTGATTTTTTCTGCGTACCGCAATGACGCGCGGCGGCTCGATCCCTTGGCGATCGTCGCCGATGATCTGGCGAGCGGAAACCTGCTTCGCCAGGTCGGCCTGAGCATGAATGTCTCGCACCGTCTGACGCCGCTGTCAGCGATCAGTCTGGCGCTCACGCAAACCAAGACAAGAGCCAGCGTGGGTGACCAGAGTACCGACCTGCGATCGTTGACGGCCACCTGGTCGAGCCGCCTGCGTGAACGTGCCGATCTGTCATTGTCAGTGCGTCGAAGCGCGTTCGACAGTGCCACGAATCCCTACACCGAAAGCGCGATGATCGCCAACTTGAGACTGCGGTTCTGATCATGTACGAAGCCTTCTACGGGTTGACGAGCAAGCCTTTCCAGCTCAATCCGGACCCCAGTTTTTACTTCGGGAGCAAACAGCACAGTCGCGCCAAGGCCTATCTCGAATATGGTGTCTCGCGCCATGAGGGTTTCGTCGTCATCACCGGCGAGATCGGTGCCGGCAAGACGACCATCCTGCGCACGCTGATCGACGGCCTGCATGGCAGTGACATCGTGATCGGCCATCTGGTCACCACCCAGCTCGGTGCCGAAGACACGCTGCGGATGGTCGGTGCCGCGTTCGGCATCCATGTCAAGGACGTTCCGAAGTCGGAGCTGCTGATCGCGCTCGAAGCCTTTCTTCTGAGCCAGACCAGCGAGGGAAAGCGTTGCTTGCTGATCGTCGACGAGGCGCAGAACCTGACGCCCCACGCAGTTGAAGAATTGCGGATGCTGTCCAATTTCCAGTTCGGAACGCGGGCGCTGCTGCAGAGTTTTCTGGTCGGCCAGCCGGAGTTTCGCCAGATTCTTCAGCGCCCGGAAATGGAGCAGTTCAGGCAGCGCGTGGCGGCCACCTGCCACATCGGCCCGCTGGATGCCGACGAAACCCAGCGCTACATCGAGCACCGCCTCAAGTGTGCTGGTGCCAAGGGCTCGCCGAGCTTCGACCCGGCCGTTTTCGATGCGGTATACGCCGCGACGCGTGGCATTCCACGCCGCATCAATTCGATTTGTGATCGATTGCTGCTGTTGGGCTTTCTTGCCGAGAAGACCCACCTGAACGGTGCCGACGTCAACGAGGTGGTGCGTGAGTTTGCCGAGGAGTCCGCGACGCCGGTCAAGCGACCCGTCCTCGGTGGCGTCGGCACGGATACCAATCTTTTCCGAGCCGAGGTGATGCTCGACGTCGACCTGTCCAAGATCAAGCTGGAACCAGACTCGGCCCAGGGGATGTCGCGCCAACTTGACACGCTGGTGGCTGAGCAGCGTCTCGATCAGCTGCAGCGCCTGGAGCGCAGCATTCTCCGGCTGGAGCGCCTGAACGTGCAGACCCTCGGCTTGCTGCAGAAGCTGGTCAGCGCGGTCAAGAAAACGTCGGACGAAAGCAGCCCATGAGCGCTTGGCAGCGACCATGAGCATGGCCGCGACAGCTCCGGCGCAGTCGATCACCAATGCGCTCACGATCGACGTCGAGGACTACTTCCAGGTGTCGGCGTTCGCCCCTTACATCGCGCGAACCGAGTGGGACCAGCGCGAGTGTCGGGTCGAGCGCAACGTCGATCGCATTCTGTCGATGCTCGACGAGCATGGTGCCCACGCGACATTTTTCACCCTCGGCTGGATTGCAGAACGCTACCCGCAATTGATCCGCCGCATTGCCGCGCAAGGGCACGAAGTGGCCAGCCACGGCTATGGCCACCAGCGCGCCACCGACCTTAACGAAGTCGCCTTTGCCGAAGATGTGGAAAGCGCGAAGAAGATTCTCGAAGACCTGTGCGGCACTCAGGTCACCGGCTACCGCGCACCGAGCTTTTCGATCGGTCCATCCAACCTCTGGGCCTTCGATTGCCTCGCGCGTGCCGGCTACCGCTACAGCTCCAGCATCTACCCGATTCGTCACGATCACTACGGCATGCCGGATGCGCCGCGTTTCGCGCACCGGGTCAATGAAGCCCTGCTCGAAGTCCCGATCACGACGCTGCGCATGTTCAATCGCAATTTGCCCTCCAGCGGCGGCGGCTACTTCAGGTTGCTGCCGTATTCGGTGTCGCGCTGGATGCTGCAGCGGGTCAATGTGCGTGAGCAGCAGTCGGCGATCTTCTATTTCCATCCGTGGGAGATCGACGTCGGCCAGCCGCGCATAGCGGGCATCGACAGCAAGACCCGATTCCGCCACTACGTGAACATCGGGCGAATGGAGCGTCGCCTGAGCTGCCTGCTGCGCGACTTCCGGTGGGGCCGCATGGACCACATCTTCCTGAACCACGCCACGCCTCGGCCCGCGTGCTGATGCCGCTCCCACGCTCGTGCTGACCCTCCAACGCCTGTCGTTGCACGACGCCCCGGCCGCGTTGCGCTGGGATCGGTTCGTGCTGTCCTGTCCGGTAGCAACCTTCTTTCATCGCGCTGGCTGGCAGAAGATCCTGGGCGAGGTGTTCCGCCACGACACCTACTTTCTCTATGCCGAGATCGATGGGCACGTTGAAGGCGTCCTGCCGCTCGCACACGTCAAGTCGCTGTTGTTCGGCAACTCGCTGGTCAGCCTTCCGTTCGCTGTCTATGGCGGCGTGGCGGCAACGAATGCGGATGTGGCGCGCGCACTGGAAGACGAAGCCCAGCGCATCGCCCGTCATCTGGATGTCGACCACCTCGAACTGCGCCACCTGGATGCGCGCCATGGCGACTGGCCGAAGCAGGACCTGTACGTCACCTTCCGCAAAGCCATCCTGCCCGACGAGGCAGCCAACATGCTGGCGATCCCGCGCAAGCAGCGTGCGATGGTGCGCAAGGGGATCAAGAACGGACTGCGCAGCGACATCGATCCAGGCTTCGACCGCTTCTTCTCGCTCTACGCCGAGAACGTCCACCGTCACGGCACGCCGGCGCTGCCGAAGCGCTATTTCCAGGCGCTGCACGATGAGTTTGGCACCGACTGCGAAGTGCTCATCGTCAGCGCACCCGGTGGCCGTGCGCTGAGTGGCGTCGTGAGCTTCTATTTTCGCGATGAAGTCCTTCCGTACTACGCGGGTGACGACGAGTCGGCGCGCGAACTCGCCGCAAACGACTTCAAGTACTGGGAGCTGATGCGGCGTTCCTGCGCCAAAGGCCTGAAGCTGTTCGACTACGGCCGCAGCAAGCAGGGCACCGGCTCATATGCGTTCAAGAAGAACTGGGGCTTCGAGGCGCAGCCGCTGCACTACGAATACCGCCTCTACAAGCGAAATACCATTCCCCAGAACAACCCGGCCAACGCGAAGTACCGGCTGTTGATCGAAACCTGGAAGCGCATGCCGATCGGCGTGGCGAACTGGCTCGGGCCGTTCGTGGTGCGCAGCCTGGGGTGAGGGCCGCCGTGAACGAACTCGCCGACAGGTCGCCGCCAGAGCTTCGCAGCAAGGGCGGCGCAGTCGCGGCCGGGGTGCCCGCGACTCACGCCCTGTCGTGGCGGCTGACGGGCCTGGCATTGCTGTTCCTGCTCGCGGGCATCTTGCTTCTGTACCGCGACACCGCCGTCGAAATGGTGTCCATCTGGCAGCGCTCCGACACCTATGCCCACGCGTTTCTGGTGCCGCCCATCGTGCTGTGGCTGGTCTGGGGCCGTCGAGGCGTGCTGGCCGCCGTGGTGCCACGCCCAACCCCCTTGGGCCTGCTGCCACTGGCCGCATTCGCTCTCGTGTGGTTGATCGGTGAACTGGCAGCCTTGAATTCCGTCACCCAGTTCGCGATGACTGCTCTGCTGGTGCTGGCCACGGTCAGCATCATCGGTCTGCCAGCGTCGCGAACCATCCTCTTTCCACTGGCGTTTCTGTTCTTTGCGGTGCCGATGGGGGAGGTGCTGGTCCCGCAGCTGATGGAATGGACCGCCGACGTGACCGTGTTCGCGTTGCGGCTCAGCGGCATACCGGTGTTCCGCGACGGGCTCAATTTCGTGATCCCGTCGGGTTCGTGGTCGGTGGTCGAGGCTTGCAGCGGCGTGCGCTATCTCATCGCGTCGTTCATGGTCGGCACCTTGTTTGCTCACCTCAACTACCAGTCCACGCGGCGTCGCCTCATTTTCATGGGTGCGGCCATCGTGGTGCCGATCATTGCGAACTGGGTGCGCGCCTACCTGATCGTTCTGCTGGGACACGTGTCGGGCAACAAGCTCGCCGCAGGGGTGGACCACCTCGTGTACGGCTGGCTGTTCTTCGGCGTCGTGATCCTGTTGATGTTCTGGATCGGCGCACGCTGGGCGCAGCCTGAATCAAACGACACCGCCAAGCGCCCGTTTGTGCCGGTGGCCGAGGCCTTTGCTGCATCGACCCGGTTGTGGTGGGTCGTGGTGGTCGCCGCAATCATCGTGGCCGTACCGCACGCAGCCAAAGCGCTTGTCGAGGCAGGTGCAAGCGCCAAGCCGATTCTTGCGGCACCGGTGTCGCTGTCGGAACGTTGGTCTGCGGTGGGTGGCGCGGCGATCGACCTGAAACCGGCCTTCGGCAACGCCTCAGCGGAGATGGAACGTGTCTATTCCAGCGAAGCACGCAACGTCGGCGTCTACATCGGCTACTACCGCCAGCAGGACCAGCACCGAAAGCTGATCGGATCGGGCAACGTGTTGGTCAAGTCAGAGGACCCCGACTGGGCCACGACGTCCGACAGCACCCGCGTCATCGACATGGGCGGACGGCCGCTCACTTTGCGCGTGACGACACTGCGCAGCCGCACGCCGGGCCGAGGCGATCTGCTGGTGTGGCGGACCTATTGGGTGAACGGCCGATTCACGTCGAGCGACCTGGTTGCCAGAATCGAGACGCTGCTCGGCAAGCTGATGGGCCGAGGCGACGACGCTGCGGTGATCGTCGCCTACACCCCAGCGGCAGATGGCGAGGCGACACTGCAGGGCTTCACCGCGGCAAATCTCGCAGCCATCGAGACCTTGCTGAACAAGACCCGAGGTGCGCGACCGTGAACGGGAAAGCGATGAGTGCCGACACTCGCCCGTTGATTCTTCACGTCGTCCACCGCCTGGCCACCGGCGGCCTGGAGAACGGACTGGTGAGCCTGATCAACCACATGCCGCAGTCGCGCTATCGGCATGCCGTGGCTTGCATCGAGGATTTTTCCGACTTTCGGAATCGAATCGTCGGGCCGGACACCGAGGTCTACGCCCTGCATCGTTCGCGCATCGGGGTCTGGCGGCTGCGCCGCGCGCTGTACCAGCTGTGCCGGCGGCTGCGGCCCGCCATCGTGCACTCCAGAAACCAGTCCGGGCTCGACGCGCTGCTGCCTGCGCGCCTGTCCGGCGTGCGTCGCTGCATCCACGGCGAGCATGGGTGGGATGTCAACGATCTGTTCGGCAACAGCCTGAAGCCCCTGGTGCTGCGCCGTCTGCACGCGCCCCTGGTCGACCGCTACATCACGGTGTCGCAACATCTCGAGCGCTATCTGGTGGACCGGGTGCACGTTCGGCCCGATCGCATCGCAACCATCTGCAATGGTGTCGATACCGGGAAGTTTTTCCCCACGACGCAGAAGCCGCTCGATTTGCCCCCGCCCGGCTTCCTGGCTGGCGATCCTGTCGTCGTCGGAACGGTTGGGCGGCTTCAGCCGGTGAAAGACCAGGCCACCCTGTTGCGCGCCTTTGCCCGGGTCGCTCAGCGTGACGCGCGCGGCGCATTGAAGGTCCGCCTGGTGGTGGTTGGTGATGGCCCGCTTCAAGGCGAGTTGGCTCGTCTCGCCGGCGAACTGGGGATCGCGCCGCTGACATGGTTCGCTGGCAACCGCCACAACGTTGCGGACCTGCTGCGCCTGTTCGATGTGTTCGTGCTGCCGTCGCTGGCCGAGGGCATTTCCAACACCATCCTCGAAGCGATGGCGACGGGCCTGCCGATCATCGCGACCCGCGTCGGCGGCAACACCGAACTCGTCCACGACGGAGTCAACGGCAAGCTGTTTTCCACTGGCGACGCGTCGACGCTCGAAACGCAGATCGTCGACTACCTCGATCAACCTCGCGTTCGACGCGCTCACGGAACCGCATCACGCCGGCTCGCGGTCGACAATTTCAGCCTCGGGCTGATGGTCGAGAAGTATCAGGCGGAGTACGAGACGCTGCTGCACCATGCGTGACTTTCCAACTTCAGCGGACTTCGACCCATGTGCGGAATAGCCGGAATATTCGATGTCCGCGGCCGCAGCGAGATCGACCGCGCGGCCTTGATTCGCATGAACGATGCCCAGTTTCATCGCGGGCCCGACGAGGGCGGGGTGCACCTGGAACCCGGCCTCGGCCTCGGACATCGGCGGCTGTCCATCATCGACATTGCCACCGGCCAGCAACCGCTGTGCAACGAAGACGGCTCGGTCATCGTGGTCTTCAACGGCGAGATCTACAACTTCCAGACGCTGGTGCCCGAACTGCAGTCGCTGGGCCATGTGTTCCGCACCCACAGCGACACCGAAGTCATCGTTCACGCGTGGGAGGAGTGGGGCGAGGACTGCGTCAAGCGCTTTCGCGGCATGTTCGCCTTCGCGCTGTGGGACCGCAACCGCGAGACGCTGTTCCTCGCGCGTGACCGGCTGGCAGTCAAGCCGCTGTACTACGCGTGGCTGCCCGACGGCACATTCCTGTTCGGCTCCGAACTGAAGTCGTTGCTGGCCCACGGCGGGCTGCCACGAGAGATGGATCCGCTGGCGGTCGAAGAGTATTTCGCACTGGGCTACGTCGCCGAGCCGCGCACGATTTTCCGCCAGGCCAGCAAGCTTTCACCGGGCCACACCCTCTGCGTGCGGCGCGGTGATGTGGCTGCCGAGCCGCGCGAGTACTGGGACGTTCGCTTCAGCCTCGACAACAAGATCAACGCTGCCGACGCCAGCGCCGAGTTGAATGCGCGGCTCGCGGAGTCGGTGCGCCTGCGCATGATTGCCGAGGTGCCGCTGGGTGCCTTCTTGTCTGGCGGGGTCGATTCGAGTGCGGTGGTCGCGGCGATGGCCGGGCTGTCGGCAGAGCCGGTCAACACCTGTTCGATCGCCTTCGATGACCCGGCCTTCAACGAGTCGGCATTCGCGAAAATCGTGGCCGACCGTTACCGCACCCATCACCATGTCGACACGGTCGGCAGCGACGACTTCGACCTCGTCGACACGCTGGCCCGGCTCTACGACGAACCCTTTGCGGACAGTTCGGCGATGCCGACCTACCGAGTCTGCCAGCTGGCCCGCAAGCATGTGACCGTGGCGTTGTCGGGCGACGGTGGTGACGAGAGCTTCGGCGGCTACCGGCGCTACCGCCTGCACCTGATGGAAGAGCGCATGCGTTCGGCGCTGCCGCTGGCCGTGCGGCAACCGATTTTCGGGATGCTCGGGCGTGCCTACCCGAAGGCCGACTGGGCACCGCGCATGTTCCGCGCCAAGACCACCTTCGAAGGCATTGCACGCAGCTCGGTCGAGGCGTATTTCCATTCGATTTCGATCCTGGGTGCGCCCATGAGAGACCAGTTGTTCAGTGACCGCTTCAAGTCGGCACTCGGCGGCTACAGCGCACAGCAGGTTTTCAGCGGCCATGCCGCGCGCGCCGACACCGACGATCCGCTGGCGCTGATCCAGTACATCGACCTCAAGACCTACCTGGTGGGAGACATCAACACCAAGGTCGACCGCGCCAGCATGGCGCACTCGCTTGAGGTGCGCGAACCGCTGATGGACCATGAGCTGGTCGAGTGGCTCGCGACCCTGCCGTCGTCGCTCAAGATCCGCGGCCAGGAAGGCAAATACCTTCTGAAGAAGGCGATGGAGCCGCACCTGCCGCCAGACATCCTGTACCGGCCGAAGATGGGTTTCTCGGTGCCGCTGGCACGCTGGTTCCGCGGCCCGTTGAAGGCTCGCATGCGTGAGGCGGTGCTGGGCCCGCGGCTGGCGGAAACCGGCTGGTTCAACCGGCCCTACCTCGAACACCTGATCGACGCCCACCAGTCGGGTGCCCGCGACTACAGCTCTCCGCTGTGGACGCTAATGATGTTCGAGGCCTTCCTGCGCAACGTGCTCGACGCGCCCGCGGTCGGCTTGTCGAATCGGGTCGTCGAGACGGCCGAGCCCGTGGCACCGTGATGAGCCTGCGCATTCTTCACGTCCTGGACCATTCGCTGCCGCTGCACAGCGGATACACGTTCCGCACGCTGTCGATCCTGCGTGAGCAACACGCCCTCGGCTGGGACACGGTGCATCTGACGACACCGAAACAGGGTGCGAGCCAGGTGCTCGAAGAAGAAGTCGATGGCTGGACGTTTTCACGCACGCCGAATGTCGAGGGCATTGGCCTGGTGGCGCAGATGCGGCTGACCGCCGGGCGCCTGGCAACCCTGGCGGTGCAGACACGGCCCGACCTGATTCACGCGCATTCGCCGGTGCTGAACGCATTGCCCAGCCTGTGGGTGGGGCGGCGGTTGCGCCTGCCCGTGGTGTACGAAATGCGCGCCTCGTGGGAAGACGCGGCGGTCGATCACGGTGCCACCGCCGAGGGCAGCCCGCGCTACCGCGCCTCGCGCGCGCTCGAGAGCTTTGCCCTGCGCCATGCGGACCAGGTCACCACCATTTGCGCCGGACTGCAGCGCGACATTTGCGCGCGTGGCATCGCCGAGGACCGCGTGACCGTGATTCCGAACGCCGTGGACGCGCGCGAGTTCTGCTTCGGCGTCGAGGCCGATGCCGAACTGCGCCGCTCACTGGGCCTCGACGGCTGCACGGTACTCGGCTTTGCCGGCTCGTTCTACGCGTATGAGGGGCTCGACCTGCTGATCGAGGCCGCGCGCCGAATGGTTCCTCGGCACCCGACCCTGCGGGTGCTGATGGTGGGCGGCGGCCCGCAAGAAGACGCGCTGAAGGCGCAGGCAACGGCCGCCGGAATCGGCGATCGTGTCGTGTTCACCGGGCGTGTTCCGCACGGCGATGTGCAGCGCTACTACGAACTGATCGATGTGCTGGCTTATCCGCGGCTGTCGACCCGGCTGACCGAACTGGTCACGCCGTTGAAGCCGCTCGAAGCAATGGCCCAGGGGCGCATGTTCGTCGCGTCCGACGTGGGCGGGCACCGCGAGCTGATCCGCCACGGCGAGACCGGGTTTCTGTTTCGTGCGGGCGATGCCGCCACGCTGGCGCAAGCGATCGACGACCTGCTGGCGCGGCGCGATCTGTGGCCGAAGGTTCGCGCCCAGGCGAGGCGTTATGTCGAGTCCGAACGGACCTGGCAGGCCAGCGTCGCGCGCTACCGCGGCGTCTACGCCCGCGCGCTGAACGGGCGCGGTCGGGTGTCGGCGTCGGCAGCGGGCGTCTGAGGCACCCATGTGCGGCATCCACGGCATCTACCAGCTCGACGGGCGAAGCGTCGGCGCACCCCTGCTGTCAGCCATGGGCGACGTGACGCGCCATCGCGGCCCCGACGATGAAGGCATGCACATCGACGGTGCCTGCGGCATCGCGATGCGGCGGCTGTCGATCATCGATCTCGCAGGCGGCCACCAGCCTTTGTCGAACGCGGACCAGACGCGCTGGCTGGTCTGCAACGGCGAAATCTATAACTTCCGCGAGCTTCGTGCCGAGCTGCAAGCCAGCGGTTGCGTCTTCAAAACCGGCTCCGACAGCGAAGTCCTGCTCCATCTGTACGACGCCGAAGGTGACGCCTTCGTCGAGCGTCTGAACGGCATGTTCGCCTTCGCGCTGTGGGACGCACGGCGGCGTCGGCTGCTGATCGGCCGTGACCGGCTCGGCATCAAGCCTCTTTACGTCGCGCAGGACGGCAACCGGCTGGCGTTCTCGACCGAGGCCAAGGCCTTGCTGACGCTGCCGGGCATGCGCGCCGAGCTCGACACCGGCGTCGTCGCCGGCTACCTGCACCTGGGTTATGTCGCCGCACCGGGCTGCATCTTCAAGGGCATGCGAAAGTTGCCTCCGGCCAGCCTGTTGTCGGTCGAGGATGGCAGGGTGCGGGAGTGGCGCTACTGGCACCTGCCGCAGCACATCGAACGCGGTGTGCCCGAGCAGGAGTGGACTGACCGCGTGCGCACGCAGTTGGCCGAGTCGGTGAGCATGCAGATGGTCAGCGACGTGCCGATCGGCGCGTTCCTGTCGGGCGGCGTCGATTCCAGTGCGGTCGTCGGCCTCATGGCTCGCCATTCGCAGCAGCCGATCCGCAGCTATGCCATCGGCTTCGAAGGTGGCGAGGCCGAGGCGCTTTACAACGAGCTTCCGTACGCGCGCCGCGTGGCCGAGTTGTTCCGCACCCGGCACCGTGAAATCCTGGTGCGGCCCGACGTCGTCGGCCTGTTGCCGAAGTTGTTGTGGCACATGGACGAGCCGCTGTCGGACACGGCCTTCATCACCACCTACCTGGTGTCCGAGTTCGCGCGGCAGGACGTGAAAGTCATCCTCTCGGGCGTCGGCGGCGATGAACTGTTCGGCGGCTACCGGCGCTATCTCGGCGGCCACTATGTCGATCGCTTCCGCCGCCTTCCATCATGGCTGCGGCGCTCGGCTGCGGGGGCTGCGGGGCACCTGCCGGCCGACCGCCATTCGGGTTTGCTCAACACGCTGCGGCTGGCAAAGGGCTTTCTCGCGTCGGCCGAACTGACACCCGACGAACGTTACCGCAGCTATCTGCAGGTGCTTGATCGGCAGACCATCGGCGCATTGATGCTGCAAGCTGAAACACGCGGCCCCGACGCGCTGGCGGCTGCGTTCGCAGGTGCCGGCAACGAAGATGATTTGAACCGCATGTTCGCGGTCGATGCCGCAACGCAATTGCCGGACGATCTGCTGATGCTGACCGACAAGATGAGCATGGCGGTGTCGCTGGAATGCAGGGTGCCGCTGCTGGACCATCGGTTGGTCGAGATGGCCGCAGCGATGCCGGCATCGATCAAGGTACGCGATGGCCGGCTCAAGCACCTGCTCAAGTCGGCGCTGGCCGATCTGCTGCCGGCAGACATTCTCGACCGCAAGAAGCGCGGCTTCGGCACGCCGATGGGTGCGTGGCTCAAGCGCGAGTTGGCACCGGTTTTGCGGCGCTTGCTGGCACCCGAGGTGCTGCGTGCACGCGGGCTGTTCCATGCGCCGGTGATCGAGCGCCTGATGGCCGACCACGAAGCCAACCGCGCTGACCTCACCGATGCGCTGCTGGCGCTGATGAACCTCGAGATCTGGAGCCGCATCCACCTCGACCGGCGCAGCCCCGACGACGTGGCGGCGGAACTCAAGAGCCACGTGGCATGAAGATCCTTTACTTGTGTCACCGATTCCCGTTTCCGCCCAAGCGGGGCGGCAAGATCCGGCCGTTCAACATGATCCGCCACCTGTCCGCTGCGGGCCACCGGGTTACCGTCTGTTCGCTGGTGCGCTCGCCCGAGGAGGCCGACGAAGGCCAGGGCTTGTCTGCGCATTGCGAGCAGTTCGAACTGGCGCGCGTCAGCGGCCCGGTTCAAGCCCTGCGGATGGTGGCGCGCCTGCCGCTGCTCACGCCTTCGTCGATGGGTTTCTTCTATTCGCCGGTGCTGGCGCGGCGCGTTCGTCAATTGTTGGCGGCGAGCCGATGGGACTTGATCTTCGTGCACTGCTCGTCCGTCGCGCAGTACGTCGAGCACGTCACCGACGTTCCCAAGATCCTCGACTTCGGCGACATGGATTCGCAAAAATGGCTCGAGTACGCCGAGCACAAGCCGTTCCCGCTGTCGCTCGGCTATCGCCTCGAAGGGCGCAAGATGCTCAGCGCCGAGAAGCGCCTGGCGCGCCGCTTTGACCTGTGCACGGCGACCACGCGGGCCGAGTGGGAGACGCTGGAGAGCTATGCCACCGGAGCCGCCACCGACTGGTTTCCGAACGGGGTCGACGCCGGCTTCTTCAGCCCCACCGACGCGCCCTACGATGCCGACACGATCAGCTTCATCGGTCGCATGGACTACTACCCCAACCAGGAATGCATGGCCCGTTTTTGCGCCACCGTCTGGCCGCAGCTCAGGGCGCGGCGTCCGGCCATGAAGCTGCTGATCGTCGGTGCCGACCCATCGCCAGAGATGCGAAAACTGGGCGAGCGGCCCGGCGTGACCGTCACCGGTTCGGTCGCCGATGTGCGGCCCCACATCCGTGGCTCGGCGCTGATGGTGGCCCCGCTCGACATCGCGCGCGGCACGCAGAACAAAATCCTCGAAGCGATGGCGATGGGCGTGCCGGTGGTCACCAGCCGCGTCGCGGCAGGCGGCGTGGATGCCGAAGCCGGCGCGCATTTTCTGGTGGCCGACGGAGTGCAGCAGTGCTGCGACGCGATCCTGCGCATCGTCGAGAATCCGCTT
>JANNEI010000042.1:0-1876 GCA_031378565.1 Burkholderiales bacterium | reverse complement strand
TCCTTGCGTTTTTGCAGGTACTCGGCTTCGCTCAGCAGCCCCGCGTCGCGCAGGCGCTTCAAGGTGCGCAGGCGCAACTCCTGTTCTTCGAAGTAGGCCGCATCGCGTGCCGGCGCAGGCGCCACCGGGGCGGCGCGCGGGGCTGCTGCCGCAGCTGCGGCAGCGGGCAACACCGCCGCAGGGGCGGCGGCAGCAGCGGGCGCGGTGGCCTTTGGCGCGGCTGCCGGCGTCAACGGCTGGCCCCAACCGCCGGCGGGTGCCGGGGTCGCTGCGGCGGGAGCCACAGGGGCGGCTACGGCCGCCGCAGCACCAGGCTGCATCAACGACTGAAGCGATGCCGCCGGAGCCGCTGCCGCTGTCGGTGCCACGGTGCCGCCGGCACCGAAGGCACGCGCCACGCCGTCGAGCGCGCGCGAGAACCACGACCCGCCGGCCGCCGTGGCCGCGCCAGGGGCAGCCACTGCGGGCGCGGTGGCGGCAGCGCTGGTGGCCGTCAACATCCCCATCTGGTTCTCGCGATTCAGCCCGCTCAGCAGGGCACCTGCGGCAAGCTGGGTCGCCTGCAGGCGCGGATTGGGGCCCAGCAGGTCGACCACGGCGGTGGCCGGCGGCCGATCACCTGAATACCCCATCGCCCACAGCGGGCGACCGGCTTCGGGCTGAGCCGCACCCAGCGCCAGCCGATCCAGCGAACCCTCGGGCGACCGGCGCAGCAGGCTCAAGTCGGACTCGATGGACAGTTTCGCCAGCGTCACCATCGCCGTCACCGACGCGTTGCCGACCGCCTGGGCACCGACGAACGAGCCCGGCACCATGAACGACACGGTGCGGCCGCGCACGCGCACGTCGGTGGCAAAGAACACCGAGCGGTCGATGGTGGCCTCGACCTCGGCCGGCGCGACGGACGGCGTGGCCTCCTGCAAGGCATCGGCGAACTGCCGCTTCATCAGTTCGGGCCTTGGGGTCAGCACGATGGCCTTTTCCCACGCATGCGCCGGGTCGATGCTGGCGCGGCGGCCCGGCAGCGTGACCGTGTTGCCCGAACCGGCCACACGGTCGGTGTCGAGGTAGATGTCGAGGTTGAAGGCGTAGAAGCCGCGACGCGCGAAGGCCGACAGGTCTTCACTGCCCAGGCCCGGCGGGCGCGCCGATGCCGGGCTGCGGATGAGGTTGCGAAAGGTGGCTTCGAAGCGCAGGTCGCGGCCGTCGGCGAACACGCGCAGCGAGCGCAGGTCGAGGTCGCCCGGTGCGAAGGCGCTGTCGCGCGGGTAGACCAGCGTGCCGTCTCCGACGTCGTCACCTTCGGGGTCACTGATGTCCAGCAGCGGCGTGGGCTGAGCCAGCACCGCCAGGGGCAGCAGCAGCGCGACGGCGAGGGAACTGGTTTTCATGATCAATCTCGGCTGGATGGAAAAGTGCGCGCGGGGCGCGGCGCGCAGGCTGGCCGAAGCGTAAGGCAAAGGGCCCTGCCCCGAATGGGACAAGGCCCTGCGCAGGGTGGTTCGAATTGCAGCGGCCTCATGACAAACAAGCGCCGGGCCGCCCCAAGTGTTTCTCACCCCCCGGGGGGGACGGCCGCCGCCGCAAGGCGGCGGCCTTGGAGCGCTTAGAAGATCGCCTTCACGAAGGCCTTCATGCGGTACTGCTTGATGGTCAGCTGCGCGTTCTCTTCGAACGGGTCGCCGGTGCCGCGAATCCACTGCGCCAACACCCCGGTCTCGAAGCCGGCCAGGTTGTAGGCCAGCCGCACGGTGCCGATCTTCTTGTCGTTGTTGATCAGCGAACCCGACTTGGTGATGTCGCGCGTGTAGCGGCCATAAGACAGGCTGCCGTACAGGTCGCCGAACAGCTGGTTGCCGGCACTCAGGGTGTAGCC
>JANNEI010000041.1:0-1961 GCA_031378565.1 Burkholderiales bacterium | reverse complement strand
GCGCCCCCCGGCCGACGACCTCCGTCGTCCGCCCCCCGCGGGGGTGAGAAACACTGGGGGCGGCCCGGCGTTTGTTTCTCTAGAGCGTCGGGCACACAAGCCGAACGGCCAAAAAAAAGGCGGGCCCCGAGGGACCCGCTTCGAAGACACCCACGGTGCCAGGAGGAGACAAGCAAGAAACCGCTTTGCCGGTCAGTGGGGATATCGGCCCCGCATGCTCGGACTTGAGAAAAACGTCAATGCATCTGAATGCCGCCGACCGCCTTGCCCTTGCCGGCGCGGGCCGGCGGGTTGCACAGGCCGCACACGTAGTGCTTGGCCATTTCGTGCGGATGGCTCACGAAGTGGCCACCGCACTTGGAGCATTTGGTCATCGTCAGCATGCCGTTGTCGACGAACTTCACCAGCCGCCAGGCACGGGTCACCGACAGCAGCGCTTCCAGGCCCTGCGCCGTGGTCTGCTCGGTGTACAGCTGGTAGGCCTTGATGACGGTGTCGATCTCGTCCATCTCGGCCACCTTGTTCAGGTACTCGTGGATGTTCAGGAACAGCGACGCGTGAATGTTCGGCTGCCAGGTCATGAACCAGTCGGTCGAGAACGGCAACTGGCCCTTGCTCGGTGAGCGGCCCGCCACTTCCTTGTACAGGCGCAGCAAGCGCTCGTAGCTCAGGTCGGTCTCGGACTCGAGCACCTGCAGGCGGGCACCCAGGTTGATCAGCGTCACGGCGCGATCGATTTGCTTGGCTTCGGTGAGGATGCTTTTGACTCGCATGATGTTTTCTCAGTCCTGTTCAGGGTGCGACCGGTGGTGTTCGGCGCGAGCCGAGCCGGCGCCGGGCCGCTCCCAAGGCGGCTCGGCACCCCCTCGGGGGGTGGTGCGGCAAGCCGCACCGAGGTGCAGCCGGTGGTGTTCGGCGCGAGCCGAGCCGGCGCCGGGCCGCTCCCAAGGCGGCTCGGCACCCCTCGGGGGTGGCGCGGTACACCGCGCCGGGGCCAACATTTATGCGGCTTCTTGATGGCGGCCGGCCATCAGGATGCTGGCGTGCAGGCGGGTGGTGGTGTCGTTCGCCGCACCCTTGCCGTGGTTGGTCAGCAGGCCCCAGACCAGGTCGTCGTCCATGCGGAAGCGGCACAGCAGCGTGTTGCCGGCGGCGATCTTCATCATCTGCGACGGCGTCAGCAGCGTGATCATCGCGGCACTTTCCTCGCTGATGCCCAGGCGGTACAGCGCCTGCTCGCGGTCGCTGCGGATCAGGCTTTGCGCCAGCATCAGGTAGGAAAGATTGGCTTCGCGAATCTCTAGCAGGATCTGGTCGGCGTTCATGGTGGTCTCCGTCGGGTGGCTGTCTGGGGTGTCCGGGCTGTTGGCGACTTGTGTCTCAACGTGAAGCGAATTGTGAAGACGCGATCAGGCAGGCGACATCAGCCCAGTTCTGCGGCTTGAGTCCCTGTTCTTCCGCACTCCTTGTCAGGCAACTTCCTACACGCCGGCAACGCAGCCGCCGAATCTGGTGGGCAAACGGGGGGCTGATCGGTGCTTTCGGCGCGGCCGGGCACCGGGAAAATCGGCGCATCGACAGCCCCTCTTTTTCCTTTGCACGGACGCCCGACATGACACTTGAGCCGACACAACCGCTGGTGAGCTTTTGCATCCCCACCTACAACCGCAGCCGCTACCTGCAGTCGCTGCTGGCCAGCCTGTGCGAGCAACTGGCCGAGTTCCCGTATGCGTACGAGCTGGTGATTGCCGACAACGCCTCGCCCGACAGCACCTTCGATGTGGTGCACAGCTTCGAGGCGCAGTTGCCGATCCGCTACTTGCGCCACGACGAGAACATCGGCTGCTTCCCGAACGTGCAGTTCGTGATGATGCAGGCGGCCGGCCGCTACGTGGTCTATCTGTCCGACGACGACTGCATCCTCGGTGAACAGGTGGCGCAGACGATTGCGCGCATGGAAG
>JANNEI010000023.1:0-8527 GCA_031378565.1 Burkholderiales bacterium | reverse complement strand
GAAAGACGTGGCGATTGCCAAGCGCGGTCTGGTCATATTCGTCGGCGCCACCGGCTCGGGCAAAAGCACCTCGCTGGCCGCGATTGTGGACCACCGAAACGAAAAATCCTTCGGCCACATCATCACGATCGAGGACCCGGTCGAGTTCGTGCACCCGCACAAGAACTGCATCGTGACGCAGCGTGAGGTGGGGATCGACACCGACGGCTGGGGCGCTGCGCTGAAGAACAGCCTGCGCCAGGCCCCCGACGTGATCCTGATGGGCGAGATTCGCGACCGCGAGACGATGGACCATGCGGTGGCCTTCGCCGAAACGGGTCACCTGTGCATGGCCACGCTGCACGCCAACAGCGCCAACCAGGCGCTCGACCGCATCATCAACTTCTTCCCCGAAGAGCGGCGTGCGCAGCTGCTGATGGACTTGTCGCTGAACCTGAAGGCGCTGGTGTCGCAGCGTCTGTTGCCGCGTCAGGAAGGCAAGGGCCGCATCGCCGCGGTCGAGGTGCTGCTGAACACGCCGCTGATTTCGGAATTAATCTTCAAGGGCGAGGTGGCCGAGATCAAGGAAATCATGAAGCGCAGCCGCGAACTGGGCATGCAGACCTTCGACCAGAGCCTGTTCGACCTGTTCGAGAACCAGATGGTCACCTACGAAGACGCGCTGCGAAACGCCGACTCAGTGAACGACCTGCGGCTGCAGATCAAGCTGCACAGCCAACGCGCGCGCAGCAGCGATCTGGCAGCGGGTACGGAGCACTTGACGATCGTGTGAATGAGCGCTTCGACGGTTGGACGCTTCGCTGAAATCTAAACGGCCCTTGCGGCCGTTTTGTTTATTGGAAAATCATGGACAACCGAACTTACGAAACCATTGCACCACGCACAGTCGCCTTCCTCGGCCTGGGCGTGATGGGCTATCCGATGGCGGGACACCTGCAGCGGGCCGGGCATCGGGTCACGGTCTACAACCGCACGGCCAGCAAGGCCGATCAATGGGTCGCGGAGTACGGCGGGCGCAGCGCGGCCGTGCCACGTGCAGCTGCGGTGGACGCCGACCTCGTGTTCGCCTGTGTCGGCAACGACGCCGACCTGCGCTCGGTGGTGCTGGGTGACGCAGGGGCCTTTGCGGGCATGAGGCCAGGTGCCGTCTTCGCCGACCACACCACCGCGTCGGCTTCCATCGCTCGCGAACTGAACGCAACCGCACGGACGCTGGGCCTGCACTTCATCGACGCGCCGGTGTCGGGCGGCAACCTGGGTGCCATCAACGGCGCGCTGACCGTGATGTGCGGCGGCGACGCAGCGGCGTTCGCTGTCGTGCAGCCGGTGGCGATGGCGTTCGCCAGGGCGGTCACCTTGCTGGGCGAAAGCGGTGCCGGGCAGCTCGCGAAGATGGTGAACCAGATCGCGATTGCCGGCATGGTTCAAGGCCTGGCAGAAGCCGTGGCGTTCGGCGAGAAAGCCGGGCTCGACATGAAGGCCGTGCTGGAGGTGATCGGCAAGGGCGCGGCGCAAAGCTGGCAGATGGACAACCGCGGCCCGACCATGGTCGAAGGCAAATTCGATTTCGGCTTCGCCGTCGACTGGATGCGCAAGGACCTGGGGCTGGTGCTCGACGAGGCCAGGCACAACGGCGCGCGACTGCCAGTCACCGCGCTCGTCGATCAGTTCTATGCCGACCTGCAAGCCCGAGGTGCCCACCGCTGGGACACGTCCAGCCTGGTGGTCAGGCTCCGTTGAGCCGGCCGCCCTTACTTCGCCGGGGTCTTGGGCTGCAACTCGGCCAACTCGGCTTCGGTGACGACCTCGAACACGCGCACCACTTTCTGAACGCCTGAAACAGAGCGCGCCAGCTCGGCGGCACGCGTCGCTTCGCGCTCGGTGACGCGGCCCATCAGGTACACCGTGCCGCGTTCGGTGGTCACCTTGAATGCATTCGACAACATGTCTTTGGCATCGACGAACGAGGCCTTCACCTTGCTGGTGAGAATGGTGTCGTTGGAACGGCCGGTCAGTGAACTGGCACCCATCACCGCCAGGTCGTTGACGGTCGAACGCACATTCTCGATGCGCGCCACGGCTTGTTCCACCGCCAACCGATCCGCTTCAGCGGGCACTTCACCGGTCAGCAGCACCATGCGGTTGTAGCTGGTGGTGTTGACATGGCCGCGGTCGCCCAGCACCTCGCGAACCCGGTTGATCGCCTTCAGCTCGATGGCCTGGTCTTCCACCTGCGCGCCGGAGCTGCGCCGGTCGGTGGCCATCAGGACGCTGCCGACCATGGCACCGCCGAGGATGATCGGCGCGCAGCCTGCCAGCGCAGTTGCTGCGATCAGCGCGCTCAGAGCGAACGTGGCGCGGTGGATGAATTGAGATGTCATGCTGGCTTTCGTTTTTTGGGAGTTGACTCACTGCTCTTCAGAGCCCAGCAATTGCAGATCCACCGCGTCGCACAGGCAGTGGATCACCAGCAGATGCACCTCCTGGATGCGGGCCGTGCGTTCATGCGGAACACAGATGTGCACGTCGGTCTCGGTGAGAAGTTCGCGCATCTTGCCGCCGCTGCGGCCGGTCAGCGCGATCACTGCCATCTCTTTCGCGTGTGCGGCTTCCACTGCTGCCAGCACATTGGCGGAACTGCCGCTGGTGGTGATGGCGAGCAGCACGTCGCCGGGCGCGCCGAGCGCCTGCACCTGCTTCGAGAAGATGACATTGAAGTCGTAGTCGTTGCCGATCGCCGTGAGGATCGATGAATCGGTCGTCAGCGCGATGGCCGCGAGGCCGGGCCGCTCGCGTTCGAAGCGGCCGATGAATTCGGCCGCGAAGTGCTGCGCGTCGCTGGCCGACCCGCCGTTGCCGCACACCAGCACCTTGCCGCCGGAGGTGATGCAGCCGACCAGCGTGCCGACCGCATCGGCAATCGGTTTGGCCAGGATTTCAGCCGCCGCGTATTTCAGGTCGGCACTGTCGAAAAACTGCTGCTGGATGCGTTGTTCAAGCATGGTGCGGGATCATAAGACACCGTGTGACCCGCATGCACCAGGCTGGTTCCGCACCAGCGCGCGGCAGGCATCGGGCTAGGTCCAGAATGCACCGCGCAGCCACTCGATGCGCTCGCCCTCGATGGCCACCACGTCGAAGCGGCACGGCGGCGGCGAGGGCCACGCGCGCAGGTAGTGCTGCGCCGCCAGCACCAGGCTGCGCTGCTTGCTGGCACTGACGCTGGCTGCGGCACCGCCGAACGCCGCGGTCTGCCGCGCCTTCACTTCCACGAACACCAGCGTGCCGTCGCGCTCGCGCAGAATCAGGTCCACTTCGCCGCCGCGCAAACGCGGTCCGGCGGCGACCCGATAATTGCGCTGCACCAGCGTCAGCCCGTGGCGCTGCAGATGCGTCAAGGCACGCTCCTCGCCCGCGTCGCCGCGCTCCTTGGCCGTCAGTTTTGACGTGAGTTTTGTCGTGACCACACCCACCGCCTCGTTGTTGCTGCAAGCCGCCGCCGCTGCGGCAGGCTCGCAGCAGTATCCCGCAGGCGCGCTGTATGTCGTGGCCACGCCGATCGGCAATCTGGCCGACCTGAGCCTGCGGGCGATTCACGTGCTGTGCCTCGTCGACGCCGTGGGCTGTGAGGACACCCGGCACAGCGCGCCGCTGCTGCGCCACCTGGGCCTGGACAAACCGCTGCTGGCGGTGCACCAGCACAACGAACGGGAAGCCTGCGCGGCCGTGCTGGCGCGGCTCTCGAAGGGCGAACGCGTGGCCTACGTCAGCGATGCAGGCACCCCGGCCATCAGCGACCCCGGTGCAGCCCTGGTGGCGGCGGTGCAGGCCGCTGGCCGTCTCACGATTCCGGTGCCCGGGGCCAGCAGTGCCGTCGCGGCGTTGAGCGTGTCGGGCGACACCGTCGGCGCGGGCTTCGCGTTCGTCGGCTTCCTGCCCACGCGCGGTGGCGACCGAGCGCAGTCGCTGCAGGCGCTGGCCGCCTCGAACGCGACGCAGGTGCTGTTCGAGGCACCGCATCGAGTCGAGGCGCTGGCGGCTTCGCTGGCGCAGGCCTGCGGGCCACGCCCGCTGACGCTGTGCCGCGAGTTGACCAAGCAGTTCGAGACGGTGGCGACGATGCCCGCCGAGGCCTTGCCGGGCTGGCTGGCGGCCGACGCCAATCGCGTCCGCGGCGAGTTCGTGCTGGTGCTGCACGCCGTCGTGGCGAGCGTGGAAGGGGACACCGCGACACGCCACGACAGCACACTGAAAACGCTGCTCGGCGAACTGCCGCTGAAGCAGGCGGTGTCGCTGGCGGCGGAGTTGACGGGCGCGCCTCGCAATGCGTTGTACGCACGTGCCCTGGCCCTCAAAGAGGCCGCAGGAACAGATTGACCGCGGCATCGGGCAATGCAAAAAAAACCCCGGCATGCCGGGGCTTGTTCTTGGGTGACGAACCGATCAGGGCTTGACGGCCGTCTGCGCGTCGTGCTTTTGGGCCGCGATGTCCTTGCTGGCGCGGTTCTGCATCTTGTGCAGGTGGCGGCGCTCGTGCTTGGTCACTGTGCCGTCGGCCTTGGCATGCGTCTCGGCCTTGTTGATGGCGGCCTGTTCCTTTTCGAGACGATAGGTCTCCTTCGCGTTCAACTGGCCCGAGCCGACACCCTGCTGGATGCGTGCGTCCTGCTTCACTTCACGCTGGTCGACGCGCGGGGTGTTGGGTGTGGGAGCGGCCTGTGCGAAGCTGGCCAGGGAAACGAATGCCAGCGTGCTGCCGGCGATCAGTGTCTTGAGGTTCAACATGGTCAATCCTTCAGGTTGGTGAGTCAGCGCAGGGCCGTTTCCGGCCCGCCCAATCACAACGGCGTGCGCGCGGCCAACGCCGACATCGCTCGGGTAAAGAACCGTCAAGGCTGGCGCAACAAAGCGCAACGCAAGCGCGATGGCCTCACGTTCGGCACAACCGCCCGCGACTTCTACAATCAAAGCATGATCAGTCGCGAACCCACCATCGAACGCCTGGCAATCGCCAGGTCCCTCCTGCTCGAACCTTTCGGCCTGACCGACGCCACGCTGAGCAAGGCATTGCAGACGATTGCCACGCACCGCATCGACGATGCCGACCTGTACTTCCAGTACACGCGCAGCGAAGGCTGGAGCCTGGAAGAAGGCATCGTCAAGAGCGGCAGCTTCGGCATCGACCAGGGCGTGGGCGTGCGCGCAGTCGCGGGCGAGAAGACCGCGTTCGCCTACTCCGACGACATCTCCGAAGCCGCACTGCTCGACGCGGCACGCACCGTGCGCACGATTGCCGCAGCAGGCCAGAGCCGCACCGTGAAGATCAGCGGCAAGCACACCATCGCCAGCAGCCGCGTGCTGTATGCGCCGATGGACCCGATCGCCACGCTGGACAGCACGCAGAAGGTCGCGCTGCTGGAGCGCGCTGAGAAAATGGCACGCGCCAAGGACCCACGCATCAAGCAGGTGATGGCCGGGCTGGCCGGTGAATACGACGTGGTGCTGGTGGCACGGGCCGACGGCACGCTGGCGGCCGACGTGCGCCCGCTGGTGCGCTTGTCCATCACCGTGATCGCCGAGCAGACCATCGACGGCGAAGTGCGCCGCGAGGTCGGCAGCGGCGGCGGCGGCGGCCGCTTCGGCTTCGGTTACTTTCAGGACGACGTGATCGAAAGCTACGTGCAGGACGCGGTCAACGCCGCCTTGACCAACCTGCAGGCGCGCCCTGCCAAGGCCGGCGAGACCAGCGTGGTGCTCGGCCCGGGTTGGCCCGGCGTGCTGTTGCACGAAGCCATTGGCCACGGACTGGAAGGCGACTTCAACCGCAAGGGCAGCAGCGCCTTCGCCGGCCGCATCGGCCAGAGGGTGGCGGCCAAGGGCGTGACCGTGCTCGACGACGGCACCTTGCCGGACCGCCGTGGTTCACTGAATGTGGACGACGAAGGCAACGCCTCACAGCGCAACGTGCTGATCGAGGACGGCATCCTGCGCGGCTACATCCAGGACTCGATGAACGCGCGCCTGATGGGCGTCAAACCCACCGGCAATGGCCGCCGCGAAAGCTATGCCGCCGTGCCGATGCCGCGCATGACCAACACCTACATGTTGAACGGCGACAAGACCAAAGAGGAGATCATTGCCGGCCTGAAGCGCGGCCTGTACGCCACCAACTTCGGCGGCGGCCAGGTCGACATCACCAGCGGCAAGTTCGTGTTTTCGGCCAGCGAAGCGTTCTGGGTCGAGAACGGAAAAATCCAGTACCCGGTCAAGGGTGCCACCATCATCGGCAACGGGCCGGATGCACTCACGCGAGTGAGCATGATCGGCAACGACATGAAGCTCGACACCGGCGTCGGCGTGTGCGGCAAGGAAGGCCAGAGCGTGCCGGTGGGCGTCGGCCAGCCGACGCTGCGCATCGACCGGATGACGGTGGGCGGGACGGCGTGATGACGGATCCGCGGTCGCCTGGGGCAACCCGGCACTGGCCCGGGATCGTGCGTGCTACATTTCGCGCCATGCACAACGCATCCTTTTACTTTACGTACTTCTGGTTCTCGAACCGCACCGGCGGAGGAGAGGCGAGCGCGTAGGCAGATCGAAGCGCACACCGAATCTCGAAACCGCCGGGCACCCCCCGGCGGTTTTTTTTCGCCCTCACAACTTCACAAACCGTCCACAGGAGCCCGACCATGCCCAGCAAGAACACTGACCCCTCGGAGCCTTGGTATGCGAGCAGCGAACGCACCAGCCAGACCGACGACGAGAGGATCAAGGCCGTGACGCCGCTGCCGCCGCCGGAGCACCTGATCCGCTTCTTCCCGATCAGCGGAACGCCGGTCGAGACGCTGGTGGGCAACACGCGCCGCACCATCCGCCACATCATGGCTGGCAAGGACGACCGGCTGCTGGTCGTCATGGGGCCGTGCTCGATCCACGACCCGGCGGCGGCGCTGGAGTACGCGCGCAAGCTGAAGACGCAGCGCGACCTCTACAAGGACACGCTGGAAATCGTGATGCGCGTCTACTTCGAGAAGCCGCGCACCACCGTGGGCTGGAAGGGGCTGATCAACGACCCCTACCTCGACGAGAGCTACCGCATCGACGAGGGCCTGCGCATCGGACGCCAGTTGCTGCTCGAAATCAACCGTCTCGGCATGCCGGCAGGCAGCGAGTTCCTGGATGTGATTTCGCCGCAGTATCTGGGCGACCTGATCGCCTGGGGCGCGATCGGCGCGCGCACCACCGAAAGCCAGGTGCACCGCGAGCTGTCGTCGGGCCTGAGTGCGCCGATCGGTTTCAAGAACGGCACCGACGGCAACATCCGCATCGCCACCGACGCGATCCAGGCGGCGGCGCGGCCGCACCATTTCCTGTCGGTGCACAAGAACGGCCAGGTGGCCATCGTCGAGACCAAGGGCAACAGGGACTGCCACGTGATTCTTCGCGGCGGCAAGACGCCCAACTACGACGCTGCCCACGTGCAGGCCGCCTGCAAGGACCTGGAAGCCGCCAAGCTGCCGCCGACACTGATGGTGGACTGCTCGCACGCCAACAGCAGCAAGCAGCACGAGAAACAGATCGAAGTCGCGCGCGAGATCGCCGCCCAGGTCAGCGCGGGCAGCAGACAGGTTTTCGGCGTGATGGTGGAAAGCCACCTGACCGCCGGAGCACAGAAATTCAGCGCCGGCAAGGACGACCCCAGCCAACTGACCTACGGCCAATCGATCACCGACGCCTGCATCGGCTGGCCCGATTCGATGACCGTGCTGGACGTGTTGAGCCGCGCAGTCAAGACACGGCGCGGTTGAGTTCAAATGCAGCATCGTCCGGGAGTCGCCACGACCATGAGCACACTGCGCGTTTCACAGCAACGACGGCTGGCCTTGAAATCGACCTTGGGCGCGATCGCCGGAGTCACCGCCCTCGCGCTGCCAGCACTGGCTTCGTCGCGCCGTGCGCTGCCAAGCATGACCGAGGGCCCGTTCTACCCGTCGCTGGCCTACCGCGCACGCAGCCTCGACTGGGACGCCGACCTGACCACGGTGCAAGGCCGCGCCCCCGACGGCCAGCCGCGACCGCGCGCCCGGGGTGAGCACCTCGACCTGCTCGGTGTCGTCAGCGACGCCAACGGACGCATCGTCGACGGGGCCGAAGTGGAGATATGGCAGTGCGATGTATTTGGTAGCTACCGCCACCCGCGCGGCGCAGGCACCCAGGTGGACGAGGGGTTTCAGGGCTTCGGCCTGAGCAAGACGGACGCGCGCGGTGCCTATCGCTTTCGCAGCATCCGTCCGGTGCCGTACCCGGGGCGCACGCCGCACATCCATGTGTTGCTGCGCCATCCGTCGTTTGGCCAATTGATCTCGCAGCTGTTCGTGGTGGGTGACGCGGGCAACGCCCGCGACTTTCTGTACCGCAGCCTGTCGAGCGAAGACCGGGCAACGGTCGACATGCAGTTGCAACGCGCCCCGACGGATGCCGGCGTGGTGTGGCGGGTCGAGCAGCTGTTGGTGGTGGGGAGCTGAGG
>JANNEI010000002.1:0-1631 GCA_031378565.1 Burkholderiales bacterium | reverse complement strand
GCCCGGTTGCAGCAGGCCGAAGAACACGGCCTGGTTGGCCTGCGAGCCCGAATTGGGCTGCACGTTGGCGTGCGCCGCGCCGAACAGCGCCTTCACGCGGTCAATCGCCAGTTGCTCGGCGATGTCGACGAATTCGCAGCCGCCGTAATAGCGCTTGCCCGGATAGCCCTCAGCGTACTTGTTGGTGAGCTGGCTGCCCTGCGCGGCCATCACGGCGGGCGAGGCGTAGTTCTCGGAGGCGATCAGCTCGATGTGCTCTTCCTGGCGCTGGTTTTCGCGCTGGATCACCGACCACAGCTCGGGGTCGGTCAGGGCAACGGTGGATTGGGTGCGGTCGAACATGGTGTGGCAGTCCTCTTCAGCAGAAGACCCGCGGCTGCAAGCGCACAAGCGGTGTGCGCGGCCAGCGGGCTGCCCAGGCGAACGGCTGAAACGGTGGGTGGTCCACAACAGGCACCGGCACCGTCCGCGCTTCCCGGTGGTTCACCACCTCAGGCCAGGCCAAAACCTTGCCGCATCGCCAGTCGCGCAGAGGCGCCGAGTGTATCGCGTGTGCCGTGGAGGAAGGGCAGCGGACGCCGTCTCAGCGCAGCGACGCCACTTGCTCGGGCGGCGGCTTGTCGTCGGTTTTCACCGGAATCACCTCGGCTTCGATCTTCGGTCGGGCGACGCTCGCAGGCGCTGCAGAAGATGCATTCACCGCAACGTTCTTGCCGCCGGCGACCTGCCGCAGGTGGTTCTGCTCGGCCAGCACGCGGCCAGCGTAACCACCGTCATCGGCCAGGTTGGCGGCACCCACGTAAAAGCGCAGCCCGGCCTCCAGACTGCCGGCCCGCGCGATGCACTCCTTGAGCACCTGAACACCGACGCGCAGGTTGGTGACTGGGTCGAATGCGGCGAGATTGCCACCGAAGGCGACGTACTTGTCATCGTGCACGCGGGTCATCACCTGCATCAGGCCCTGGGCACCGACGCTGCTCTGCGCAAACGGGTTGAAGCTGGATTCAACCGCCATGATGGCCAGGATCAGCGTCGGGTCGAGGCTGACCCGTTCACCGACATACCAGGCCTCTTTGACCAGCCGGCTGATCGGCTCAGGGGCGACCCGATATCGGCGCGACAGCCAGTGCGCCACCGCAGACTGCTGACGGTTCAGTTCCTTCGGGTCGCTGGCGGTGGCGCGCGACACGGCGTCGGGCTCGCTCAACTCGGCGGCGAGCTTGACTACAGGCTCGACCCGGGCCTCATGGCGTGCCTGCAGCCAGCCCAGCGTGTGGGTTTCGATGGTGTGGCGCACATCGGCCCGACTGCCGATGAACAGGACCGCTCCGACCCCGATCAGGCCCAGCAGTGCGAAGGTGTTGTGGCTGACTTCCAGCAATCCATGTCCCGCGTCGCGTGCAAACACGCTGGCGGAACTGGAAGCGTCAAGACCGAACTGACGGGTGCGAGATAGCCAATGGCGAAGCGCTGTCATGTCACTCCAATATTCTTGCCGGCCCCGTACGACAGGGCCAATGGCTCAGTCGACGTGGGGTGGCGGTGATAATGAACCGAACCCTCCAGGGCAGATGTTTTCTGATCCTGCGGCGGGTCTGTTCGGCAGCGTTGCGCCCTCTCCATCCCAACGA
>JANNEI010000802.1:0-1818 GCA_031378565.1 Burkholderiales bacterium | reverse complement strand
GCAATTGCCTGACCTGCACAAGAAGCAGTTGGTGCTGGTGCAGGAAAACGCCGCCGGCTTGACGCAGAACGCGAGCACCGCGCAAGTGGCCGGTGCGCTGGACGACCTGTACGGCGCGGCTGCGGCCGTGCCCGACCTCGGCGTCTCCATTCAGGGCGGCAACACCCAGTTCAAGCTGTGGGCGCCGACCGCGCAGAAGGTGTCGGTCTTCACCTACGCCAGCGGCATCGCGCGCGCCGCCGCAGGCGTCGCGATGACGTTCGACGCCGCCACCGGCGTCTGGACCGGCAGCCTGTCGGGCGACCAGTCCGGCGCCTACTACGCCTATTCCGTGGAGGTGTTCGTGCGCGGCGTGGGCCTGGTGCGCAACCTCGTCACCGACCCGTACTCGGTCAGCCTGACCACCGACTCCAAACGCAGCTACATCGCCGACCTCAACGCGCCCGCGCTCAAGCCCGCTGGCTGGGACGCCAGCACCGCGCCGACCAAGGTTGCCGCGCAGACCGACATGACGATCTACGAGTTGCATGTGCGCGACTTCTCGGCCAACGACCAGAGCGTGTCCACCGTGAATCGCGGCAAGTACCTCGCCTTCACCGAGACCGGCTCGAACGGCATGAAGCACCTGCAGGCGCTGTCCGACGCTGGCCTGACCGACGTGCACCTGTTGCCTGTGTTCGACATCGCCACCGTGCCGGAAGCCGGCTGCGCTGCCGTAGCCACTGGTGGCGAGGCCGACAGTGAAGTGCAACAGGCAACGGTGTTGGCGGTGAAGGACAGCGACTGCTTCAACTGGGGCTACGACCCGTTCCACTTCAACGCGCCGGAAGGCAGCTATGCGTCCAGCGCCGCCGATGGTGCCCGCCGCATCGTCGAGTTCCGCGCGATGGTCGCTGCACTGCACAGCGCCGGCCTGCGCGTGGGCATGGACGTGGTCTACAACCACACCACCGCATCGGGCCAGAACGACAAGTCGGTGCTCGACCGCGTGGTGCCGGGCTACTACCACCGCCTCAGCAACAACGGCGGCGTCGAGCGCTCGACCTGCTGCGACAACACCGCCACCGAGAACCTGATGATGGGCAAGCTCATGATCGATTCGACGGTGCTGTGGGCGAAGGAATACAAGATCGATTCCTTCCGCTTCGACCTGATGGCGCACCAGCCGCGCAGCGTGATGGAAGCGCTGCAGACCGCGGTGAACACCGCCACCGGCCGCACCATCAACCTGGTGGGCGAAGGCTGGAACTTCGGCGAGGTGCAGAACAACGCGCGCTTCCGCCAGGCCTCGCAGCTGGAGCTGAACGGCTCGGGCATCGGCACCTTCAGCGACCGTGCGCGAGATCACGTTCGCGGTGGCGGGCCGTTCGACGGTGGCGACGACCTGGTTCGCAACCAGGGCTACATCAGCGGCCTGTTCTACGACGCCAACGACATGGGTGGCGGCAAGACGCGCGGTGACCTGCTGTGGTCGACCGACATGATCAAGGTCGGCCTGGCAGGCTCGATCCGCAGCTACATGATGACGACCAGCTGGGACGCCACCATTGCGCTGCAGGACGTCAACTACAACGGCCAGCCCGCAGGCTACGTGCTGAACCCGGGCGAGGTGGTGAACTACGTCGAGAACCACGACAACCAGACGCTGTTCGACATCAACGCCTACAAGCAGCCCATCTCCACCTCGAAAGAAGACCGGGCGCGGGTGCAGATTCTCGGTGCCGCCATCAATGCCTTCAGCCAGGGCGTGAGCTACTTCCATGCCGGCATCGACACGCTGCGCAGCAAGTCGATGGACCGCAACAGCTACAACTCGGG
>JANNEI010000797.1:0-3102 GCA_031378565.1 Burkholderiales bacterium | reverse complement strand
GCGCTGCCCGAGTGGGACATCGTTGCGCTGCGCCGCCAGTTCGCACTGGTCAGCCAGGACGTGGTGCTGCTCAACGACAGCGTCGCCGCCAACGTCAGCCTGGGTGCCGAGCCCGACCGCGAGCGGGTGCGCAAAGCGCTGCAAGACGCCAACCTGCTCGACTTCGTGTCCACGCTGCCACAGGGCATCGACAGTGGCATCGGCCACAACGGCGGCCTGCTCTCGGGCGGGCAGCGCCAGCGCCTGGCGATTGCCCGCGCGATTTACAAGGACGCACCCATCCTGATCCTGGACGAAGCCACCTCGGCGCTGGATTCGGAGTCCGAGCGTCTGGTGCAGGACGCGCTGGAACACCTGATGGCCGGGCGGACCAGCATCGTGATCGCCCACCGCCTTTCCACCATCGAACGCGCAGACCGCATCGTCACCCTGGAGGCAGGCCGCGTGGTCGAGCAAGGCAACCACGCTCAGTTGCTGGCCGCGGGCGGTCTGTATGCCAGACTGCATGCGCTGCAATTCAGGAGCTGACGCGCCCCATGAACCCGAACGACCAACCCGCCCGCATCAGCCGCTACCCCGTGCCGTCGATCGACAGCCTGCCCGAAGACCTGCGCTTGCGCATTCTCGCGGTGCAAGAGCAGGCCGGCTTCGTGCCCAATGTGTTCCTGGCGTACTCGCACCGGCCCGACGAATTCCGCGCCTTCTTTGCCTACCACGACGCGCTGATGCTGCGACCACCTTCTGGCCCGAACGGCCTGAGCAAGGCGGAAAAGGAAATGATCGTGGTGGCCACCAGCGGAGCCAACAAATGTTTGTACTGCGTGGTGGCGCACGGCGCGATTCTTCGCATCTACGCCAAGAACCCCCAGCTTGCAGACCAGGTAGCGGTGAACCACCGCAAGGCGGCATTGACGCCGCGCCAGGCAGCGATGCTGGACTTTGCAATGAAGGTCTGTACCGATTCAGCCGCCGTGGTTGAAGCCGATTTCGAGACCTTGCGCGGGCACGGCTTCAACGACGAAGACGCGTGGGACATCGGTGCCATCACTGCGCTGTTCGGCCTGTCGAACCGAATGGCCAACCTGACATCGATGGTTCCGAACAGCGAGTTCTATCTGATGGGGCGGGTGCCGAAAGTCCAACCCAAGACCGTCGACTGAATCCGAACGGGTCTTGCGTCCAGTTGCGGCACCCAACCATCGCCGACTCGGCCCCGAACGGCGACATGGCCAGGCCAACCTACCGCCGTCCAGAATGAAAAGAGTGTTCATCACCGAGTACGTCGGCCTCAGCACGCGACTGGAGGCGCTGGCCATGGCCTTCATGATTTCGGACTACTTCGGCCACGAGGTCTGCATCGACTGGAACGAACTCGACGCGCTGCACGTCATCGGCGCAACCGTCAGGCGGCGTGGCTTGTCTGGGCGACTGAACAGCTTGAAGATCAAGAACGATCCAGGCATCGCCTTCAACCGCATCGACTTCAACCGCATCGCCAGCCACCGCAACGTGAACCTGCGGACCCATGAAGGCCCGCGCCACCTGCTGGAAAAATACCTGTTGCCCACCGCACGGCGTGTCAAGCTGCGGCCTGACCTGATCGACGTGATACGCGACACATTCGCCCAATATGCAGACCGACCGCTGGTGGGAGTGCACATCAGACGCGGCGACTTTCCTCTTGTCAGCGAGGAAGAATTCGACGTGAACGGCTTTGTGTGGCCCGCCGTGCCCGATTGGTGGTACCAGCATGTGATGGCACAAATACAGCAAGCGGTGCCTGACGTGGCTTTCTTCGTTTCGTGCTCCGGCAGCCTCGACGCGTTTCCGAATTTGCAAAGGGACTTCGATGTGTTCGACCTGCCCGCCGCGTCTCCATATGGCTACAAGGAAGCCGGTCACCAGTCGCGCAGGCACCCGGCGGCCGACCTGTTCGCGCTGGGCTGCTGCCGCACGCTGATCGGCTCCACCTGCTCGACCTTCAGCCACTACGCGGCCAACATGCTGGGCGAACCCACCACCGTGCTGGTGCCGCCGGCTCACAAGATATTTCCGGACCGGCCCGAGTTCTGCCGGGTCGACATGCACGGACGCGGCGCCTTCGACTGGTACGCGGCCTGCCGCACCGGGCGCGGATTGCGGGCGGTCGACGACGCGGCCAGCCTGCCCATCGCGCGGGGTGCTTGTGTCGACTGGATGTGAAGCCTGCCGATCGCCGCCATGAACTACACCATCGTGATTCCCGTGCTGAACCAGTTGCACTACACGCAGCAGTGTGTGCACAGCCTGCTTGCGCATGGCGTGGACCCGACTTCGCTGCTGATCATCGACAACGGCAGCACCGACGACACGGCGGACTGGCTGGCGGCACACCCCGAAGTTCGCAGCGTTCGCAACCCGGTCAACCTGGGTTGCGGTGGGGCCTGGACGCAGGGCGCGCTGCTGTCCGACCGCGATTGGGTGGTGCTGCTGAACAACGACATCGTCTGCGCGCACAACTTCGTCCAGGCGCAGATCGACGCGGCGGAACTGCGTGGTTTCGGCGTGGTCAGCCCGTCGATGGTGGAGTTCGATCTCGACTACGACCTGGCCGCGTTCACGCCAGAGTTCCTCGGCAAGATGGGTGGCGTGGTGCGCAACGGCTGGTTCCACGGGGTGTGCTTCTCAGTACACAAAAGCGTGTTCCAGAAAGTCGGTTTCCTGGACACGGACCGGCTGTTGTTCGGACGTGAGGATGCCGAATTCCTGGCCCGCTGCCAACGCGGCGGCATCCAGGTCGGCACGGTGGGCAGCGCGGTGATGCATCACTTCGGGTCGATCACACAAAAGGCGATGAAGCTGGAGCAAGGCGTCAGCACATTCGGCGATCACCGCTATTTCTACAGCAAGATCGGGCTCGACTGGTGGGGCCGCCAGCGCGCCAAGTTCAGCCGCAAATCGCAGACTCGCGCGTGGTCTGACGACGAACGTCAGCGCTTCGGCCTGACCTTGCACATGGTGCACCGCGAGCACCGCGTCGAGTACCGCTGAGGCCGCCGGATGAGACATCCCGTGTCAACCTGTACTCGACGGGCCGCCGCGCCGGGCCGCCCCAAGCAAGGC
>JANNEI010000330.1:0-6685 GCA_031378565.1 Burkholderiales bacterium | reverse complement strand
CGGTCGCCGACCCGCAAGTCCACCGCCTGCGCGTAGTCGAAGTTGCGTTGCGATCCGTTGTCGAATCGGATGGCGACACGGGTCAGGTCCGGCGCAGATTGCTGCTTCTTCTCGATCTCATTGCCGATCAGCGCCCCGCCGACGATGCCCGCCACGGTGGCGGCGTCCTTGCCGCTGCCCGAACCCACCTGGTGGCCCAGCACGCCGCCCAGCACACCGCCCAGAATGGCACCCTTGCCGACCGATTGACCTTCGGCGCGAACCATCTCCACGCTCTGTACTTGACCGTACTGCACATACGGCGCGCGTGCCGTGGAAGGCGCGGGTGACTGCGGGCGGGGCTGTTGGCTTGCGCATCCCGCAAGCAGTGCCACGAGAATGGCTGCGCCACCAAGGCGTCCAGAAGTTTTCATGTGAATCTCCGTTGATGAACTCGCGTCGAGCCCTGGAGATACAACGCAGCCGCCCGGATTAGGTTGATTCAAAACCGACACTTCACCCCTGGGCGAAACACATCTTTACAGCGGCATCAGTGACACGTCGGCCGTTCGCTCGATGAACCACAGCAAACCCACCAGGATGGCCGCGACCGAACCGCCGCGAATCACCCAGGCCGGATAGAGCCTGCGCTGGCGCAGTGCGAACAGCACCGCCGTGGCGGCAACGACGATCATCAACTGGCCCAGCTCCAGGCCCACGTTGAACTGCAGCAAGGCCCACGCGAACTGCGATGTGGGCAGGTTGAGCTCGGCCAGCACGCCGGCAAACCCGAAGCCGTGGATCAGGCCGAACATGAAAGTCACGACGGCGCGGCGACCCCGAAAGATCGGGCGGATGTTGTCAAGCGCTGCCAGGATGATGGTGACCGCGATCGCGGGCTCGATGAACCACGTCGGCAGCGACACCCATTTCATGGCGGCCAATGCCAATGTGATCGAGTGCGCCAGCGTGAACGCGGTGACGATGCCCACCACCGGCCAGACCGCCTGGGACAAGCGCTCCACCGGTCGCCATCCTTGTGGCGTGCGGCGCATCACCGAAGGCAGCAGCAGGCACATCAGGAACAGCACGTGGTCGTAGCCGGTGACGATATGGTGAATGCCTTCGCGCAGGAAACCGTGATCGTGGGCGGCAGCTTCGGGGGCTGCCACCGGCACAGCCACCGCGGCCGGCGCTTGCGATGCTGCGGATGGGGATTCGGATGCGACGGCTTCGACTTCGCGTTCGACGGGCGCGGGCGCGGGCGTGACCACGGTCACATCGACACGCGCCGGACGCGTCGGGTCGAGCACACGCACCACGGTGCCTTTGCCGGCCACGTCGATGCGCGCGATGCCGCGGTGTGTCGGGTCCACATCGTTCAACAGCGTGTAGCGGATCGCAGGCTCCGCAGCCAGGACGCAAGGTGCAGAAAAACTCAGAGTCGCATACACACCGTCGATGCGACTTTCGAGCGCCCGGCCCGAGGACTGCAATTCGCATCCGGCCACTTGCACCCGCGGCCGCACGTACGCCTCGATGGCAGGCCAGGCGGCGCGGATCTCACCCCAGGTGAGGCGGCCGTCGGCATTCGCGTCGAGGTCGAGCGCGACATCCAGGTCGCGCAAGGCCACGTCCACACGCAGGCTCGTGCCCGTGGCCGTGCCGCTCAGTTGAAGATAGGCGTCGCTCGATTTGTGCGCGCTGGCCGGTCCCGCCACTGCAACCAGCAAAACGAGTGCGGCGCTGCGCCGAAGCTCAAAGCAGCGCATCGAGCCGGCTGTCTCGCAGCCCCATTTCATTCCTGACCTTGGCAGCGTCCTGAACGCCTGCGCTGCTGTTCGCCGCTCGCGCCGTCTGGGCCAGCAGCAGCACGTCCAGCGGCTCGCGCTGCTGTCGCACGTTGATGCGCGCCAGTTCCAGCGCGCGTCCGGGGTTGCCGTCGACCCACAAGGAGAACATCGCTTGCTCGCGTGCATGGGTGGTTCGCGCGTCGGGACGCTGGGCTGCCAGCGCCATCCGTTCGCGCACCTCGCGGGCATCGCGCGCACCGTCGGCCGACTTCAAACGAGTGCCCAGCATGGCCAGACGCAGCAAGACCGCATCGGTGCGCGGCTGGCCTTTGAGCTGGGCCAGGGCATCCGCAAAACGTTGCTGTTCGAACAGGAAATCGGTGTACGACAGGCTCGTGTACGAATCGGCGTGCGCCGCCAGCGCCGCCTGGAACGACGCCTCGGCCGGCCCCACCCGACCACTGCGGGTTTCGACTTCGGCGAGCGTGGTCAGCAACCAGTTCTGCGTTTCGGGCGGCAGGCGCGGGGTGGCCAGCAGCTCATTCAACGTCGCGCGGGCACGCTCGAATTCGCCACGCAGGCTCTGGTTCTCGGCCTGGCACGCACGGGCATGCAGTCCGCCGCCGCCGGCAGCCAGGCCGGCGCAGGCCGCGTCGGACGCCGCATAGCGCCCTTGCACACGGCGCACGGTGGCCAGCGTCAGCCAGGCCTGCGGATGCTGCGGCTGGCGCTTGACGAGGAGTTCGAGCAAATGAGCGGAGGCATCGAATTCGTGCAGGTATTGCTGCAGCGTGGCTTGCATCAGCAGCACCTCGTCGGGTGAACTCGCGGGATCGGTCCAGCCTCGCAGCGCAGCCAGCGCCTGGCCCGCGAACCGCGGGTCGCCGTTGCTGCGCGCCTGCGCCAGGTACCGGCGCGACAGTTCCACAGCGAGGGTCGCGTTGTTCGGATCGGCCGCCCACTGCCGACGCAGCTTGCGGTCTTCGGTGCGGGTGCCCGAGGTCGACGGAAGGGTTTCGATCACCTCGGCGTCGCTCTTGGGCGTGACCACCGCGGCGTGCGACAAAGCGGCACCGAGTGCCAGGCACAAAACCGCGGCAAGCGGGAAAGATGGGGTCATCATGCTGAACGATACCAGCGGCATCGGGGATGCGCAGCCCACCGCGTCGCGGCGGGCTGCGCAAGGATCACTTCACCGGTTCCGGCTCGGTGTCCTCGGGTTGCACCGGGGCAAACGTGGTCAGACTGACCGGCTCCAGCATGTCCGCCGAAGCCATGCTCAGGTCGGTCAGATAGGTCGCCAGACCGGTCGACGATGCGCTTGCCAAGGCCGGCACTTCCGACGTAGGCGGTGGCACGACAACAGGGTCGTCGCTGCCGCCACCGCAAGCCACCAGAAGCAAGGTTGCCGACGCGAGCGAGATCAGGATGCGTTTGTTCATCATGCTGTCCTCACTTCGAGCCGGGGATCGGCGTGTTCAGGTACGGGAAGCCGGGAAGCAAGGTGATCCTGGCCTGGTCGACCGCGTCGTGAAGCTTGAAGGAGGTCGCACCCAACGGCACCGCGCTCGGCTTGCAGGCCGCGCCCAACCCGAGGGAGTCGGTGTCGCCGTTGGCCACGCACAGGCCGCCCATCACCGCCACCAGCGAGATGTCGACCACGTCGTCTTTCGGACGCCGGCCATTCGGGTAGCCCGCGCTGTCGGTGCCACCGGCAAGGATGTTGCCGACGATGCCCAGACGGTTCTGCTGCGCCTCAGGCGTGGCCGCAATGCTGGTGTTCAAGCGCAGCATTTCCGACGCCGTCACGGTCGCCGGCTGGTTGACGCCCTTGATGCCAGTGAGGAAGGTCGTGACCAGGTCGGTGCGCGGGAAGTTGGTGGGCGCGGTGTTCGGAATCGCCAATGCAATTTCGAGCAAAGCCGGCAGCGTCGGGTTGGTGACGTAGGCCGCAAACTGACCATCGTCCTTCGGCTTCGAGCTGTTGAACTTGTCCTTGTCCGGCAGGCCGATCACCACCTCGTTGACCAGCGGCATGCCCAGGCGCGACACCTGGGTCCAGGCACCGCCGGGGACGGCGGTGGTCTGGTAGCCGGTCTTCGGCGTCGGGTTCAGCAACTGGCCCTGGCGCAGGCTGGCCGTGGTCCAGCCGCCGATCACCGGGTCGGTCGAGCCGGCAGCGGTCAGGCAGGCCTTGGGCACTTCGATGGCCAGCGTGGTGACGTTCTTGTCGGCCAGGTCGCCGGGGCCTGCCGCATTGATCAAAGAAGAGTCGGTGATCACGGCAAGCGGCGCGTTGACCAGATCGAAGATCGTGCCCAGGTTGACCGCAAACGGATCCTGTCGTTGGCCGACGAACAGCTTGGCCGGCGTGCTGCAGCCCGGGATGGTCACGTCATAGACGTGCTTCGCGGCATAGGCGACATAGTTGGGAATCGTCTTCGGCCCGATGTTGTCCGACGGCTTGTCGAATGTCGACTTGCCGTTGGCGGCGTTGGTGATCGCGCCGCGGGTGCCCGTGCGGCGGTCACCGCGCACAACGTCGACGGTGAACGTCTCGTTCACGTTCAGGGTGGCCGCATTGACATCGGTGACGCCACCGGCCTGGGTCAGCGGGATCGCGACATTCATGCCACCGATCGGCAGGGTGATGCCCTTCAACGTGTTCTTGAAGCGGAACTGGAACGTCAGGTCTTCCTTGGCGTCGCCGTTGTTGTCGACGTGGATCTCATAGAGCGCGTTCGAGTCGAGCTTGAAGTAGTTCGGGCCGCCGTAGGCGTCTTGCAGCGGCACGTAGTTTGCGATCAGGGTGACATAGGCACCGCGACCCGCTTCGTAGCTGTTGAACATGTAGAAGTCGCTCGCGTCGACCTTCGGGGTCGTCGTGATGAACGGTGCCTCTCGGTGGCTGGATGCCTGCGCGACGGGCGTGCACAAGACGGCAATCGCGGCGCAGATCGCGGTCGTGGCGGTCAGGGCCGGCGACGTGCGTTTGAATCTCAGGCTGGGGAATTTCATCGTCTCTTCCTTCGTGTTTCGTTGACAGACACCGCGGCTGTTGCGGGTGCGGCTGGTGCGCGTCTTCTTCCTGAAGTCGCGTCGCCGTGGATACGCAAGCTGCACGGCTCTGGATGCAAGCCGACTGGGTTGCCACCACAAAAAGCGCCCAGCTGATGCGGCCCCTGCCCGCGAGACTGGAGTCGATGACCCTGCGTCACCCGGGTCAGCGGCTCACGCCTGGCTGAACCAGTCGCCGCTGGGCGCTTGGCGATGGCCCTACAAGAATCTCGATGAAATGCAACACCCCCGCAAGGTGGATGACCGAACACGCGCATTCGCGGAACATCTGGGCAAATTGGGATGCAGCGCCGCAGCGTCCCCGCCGTACACTGGTCCGGCGTGGCCGAGATCGAAGGGACTGCGCCTGGCAAGCCGGTGTGCGGGCTGCATGAATGGCGTCGTGACAGGGAAAGAACATGCTCAATTCGAACAGCGGGGGCTCCGCCTGGACTGCCTCGAAGAGTGATCCCGAGAACACCCCGGCGTCCGACGGATGGGAGGCCACCCGGGCGCAAACTGCCCTCGCAACCCAGTTCCTGAAAGACGAGAGGGACTACCTCGAAGGCGAACAGCCGGACATCGGCCGACAGGTCGGTGCGCATGCCCGCGAGCTGTTCGTGTCGTGCGACCCGGCGCAGGCCATGCGGCAACAGTTCGAGCACCTGCACCCCGAGTACATCGCGGTGCATGACATGGGCACCACCTCGTCGCGCAAATTGATCGCCAGCATCGCGGCGGCCAGCAACCGCAGCGTTCAGACGCTGACCATCCGCCGCCAGGGCTTCGGCACCACGCTGGCAACGCTCGAGTTCATCGAGCTGCCCACGTCCGAAGGCACGCTGCTGCGCATGTACACCACCGAAGCCGACGCCGACACGGCGGCGCGTCACGGCCTGGCCACCACGCTGCTCGCCTTCAGTCGGCTGGGTGTATTCCTGGTGGGCGAAATGCCCAATCACGCGCTGGCGGCCGCCTTCAAACCGGTGCACGAAGACATGCTGCGCGGCCCGTGGCCGAACCGGAACTTGCTGCTGCTGCCGCTGGCGTCGGCCAACGCGCTGGTGTCCCAGGGTGCGGAGCTGAGCCGCGGTACCCAGGTGAACGTGCGCACGACGCCGAAAGTGGCCCGGCCCGCCGATGCATGGGGCTTCATCAGCAGCACCTGGAGCCGCCTTCGTGAACACATGCAGCCGGTCGGAAACCCGCCACAGCGACGGGGCACCGCATCCTCCGCCGGTGGCGCGGGTCCGCGGTCGGTGCCCGCGACACCCACCCCAACCCCACCCGCCCCGGCAACCGTGCCGTTGCCCCTGCGGCCGATGCCGGCGATGCGCACGGCCGCCTCGCACGCCGTGCCAGAGAACGTGTTGGAGCGCTACGTGCAGCAGTTGAGCCAACTGGCAGGCATGGTGAGTTGCTGCATCTTCGACGTGGCCAGCGGGCGCGCCCTCAACCATGCCGGTGCCAGCCCAGGCGCGCGTGACCTGGCCGAGCACGGCACCGAGATGCTGTCATCGATGCAGGCCAGCAGCCGCACCCTGGGCCTGGGCCATGCGATCCCCGAAGCCGCCATCACCCTGGGCGCGCACCACCTGGTGTTGCGCGCCGTGCCCCGGCACCCTGGGCTGGCGCTGCACGCGGTGCTCGACAAGACGCACGCCAACCTGACGTTGGCGCGGCTGCAGATACTGCGAATGGATTCCTTGTTCGACGCCTGAGCCGACGAAGCGAAGGACCTGCGAAGCTGTCCAGCGCAGTCGGCTCGCGAAGGCCAGGAAGACCGTCGATCAACCACGCAGGTGCAGGCCTGAGGTCGCTGCAAGGCTCAGTGAACCACCCGCTCGAACACGAAC
>JANNEI010000758.1:0-2235 GCA_031378565.1 Burkholderiales bacterium | reverse complement strand
CTGCGCTGTTCGACGTGTCGCACATGGGCCAGTTGCGTTTGATCGGCGACGACGCTGCGCGTGCGCTGGAGTCGCTGGTGCCGGTCGATGTGATCGGGCTGGCCGTCGGCAAGCAGCGTTACGGGCTGTTCACGAATTCGGCTGGCGGCATCCTCGACGACCTGATGATCAGCCGCCGTGAAGCCGACCTGTTCCTGATCGTCAACGCCGCCTGCAAACACGCCGATATCCGGCACCTGGTGACCCACATCGGCCACCGCTGCACGGTGCAACCCCTGCCCGAACGGGCGCTGCTGGCGCTGCAAGGCCCGAAGGCGGTGACTGCCCTGTCGCGGCTGAACGCCGACGTGGCCAGGCTCACCTTCATGTCCGGCATGAATGCCTCGCTGAACGGTGCCGACTGCTTCATAACCCGCTCTGGCTACAGCGGCGAAGACGGCTTCGAGATCTCGGTGCCGTCAGAACAAGCCGAGGCGCTGGCCCGGGCGCTGCTGGCCCGGCCTGAGGTCAAGCCGGTGGGCCTGGGCGCACGCGACACGCTGCGCCTGGAAGCCGGCCTGTGCCTGTATGGCCACGACATCGACAGCACCACCACCCCGGTGGAAGCCGGCCTGACCTGGGCGATCCAGAAGGTGCGGCGCGCCGGTGGCGCGCGGGCCGGCGGCTACCCCGGTGCCAGCGTGATCGACGGGCAGCTCGCCACCGGGGTGGCCTGCAAGCGCGTCGGCCTGATCGGCCTGGAGCGGGTGCCGGTGCGCGAGGGCGCGCTGATTTACGACGCACACGGCCACAAGCTCGGCCACGTGACCAGCGGCACGCTGGCACCCACCGTCAACCAGCCCATCGCGATGGCTTACCTGGCGATGAACCACGCCATCGTGAACCACGAGGTTTACGCCGATGTCCGCGGCAAGCGCTGGCCGATGCGTGTCACGGGCATGCCGTTTGCACCGCACCGCTATTTCCGCGGCTGAACTCTCAACCCACCTTCCCCCACAGGAGCTGACCGATGACCACCATGTACACCCCCGACCACGAATGGATCAACATCGAAGACCACGAGGCCGCCACCGTCGGCATCACGCTGCACGCGCAGGATGCGCTGGGCGACGTGGTGTTCGTCGACCTGCCGGCCGTGGGCAGCACGTTCAAGAAGGGCGAGGTGGCCGGTGTGGTCGAGTCGGTGAAGGCGGCGGCCGACCTGTACATGCCGGTCGGCGGCGAGGTCGTGGAAGTGAATGAGGCGCTGCGCGCCGACCCGTCGCTGGCCAACACCGACCCGCTGGGCAACGGCTGGTTCATGAAGGTGCGTGTGGCCGACATGATCGAATTCGAGCAGCTGATGGACGCGCCGGCCTACGACAAACTGGTTCAGAACGCATAGCTCAAGCGTGATTCACGCCTGAAGCGCAGCTGATTCGAAGCCCTCTCTTTCCGGAAGTCCCCCACATGTTGATGCCCGCCCACCAGTCGCTCGACGCGCTCGAGAACGCGTCCGAGTTCGTCGCCCGCCACATCGGCCCGTCGGCCGACGACGAGGCGCACATGCTCGGCGTGATCGGCGCGGCGTCGCGTCGCGCCCTGATCGACACCATCGTGCCGCGCGCCATTGCGCGCAGCGCCGCGATGGCGTTGCCCGCGCCGCTGAGCGAAGCGCAGGCGCTGGCTGAGTTGAAGGCCATCGCTGGCAAGAACCGCGTGTTGAAAAGCTTCATCGGCCAGGGCTACCACGGCACCCACACGCCCGGCGTGATCCTGCGAAACATCCTTGAAAACCCAGCCTGGTACACCGCCTACACGCCCTACCAGGCCGAGATTTCGCAGGGCCGCCTGGAAGCGCTGGTGAACTTCCAGACCATGGTCTGCGACCTCACCGGCATGGCCATCGCCAACGCCTCGATGCTCGACGAGGCCACCGCCGCTGCCGAGGCGATGACGCTGGCCAGGCGCAGCGTCAGGAGCAAGAGCAACAACTTCATCGTCGCCGGGGACGCGCACCCGCAGACCATCGAGGTGATCCGCACGCGCGCCGCACCGCTGGGCTTGAGTGTCTTGCTGGCGAACTCGGCGGATGACTGGAATGAATTGATCGACGGCGGCGACTATTTCGCGGTGCTGGCACAAGTGCCGGCAACCAGCGGCGCGATCCACGACCTGCGCGCCGACGCCGCGCGCATCCACGCACACCACGCCGCTTTCATCGTCGCGGCCGACCTGCTGGCGCTGACGCTGATC
>JANNEI010000756.1:0-2510 GCA_031378565.1 Burkholderiales bacterium | reverse complement strand
GGGCTGCCAAGCCAAAGACCCGCCAAAACGCCTGTGCAAGACTTGCCACATGAACCAAGGACTTGCGCGGCCCTGGGGCCAACTGCCACCGGCTGCGGCCCGTGCCGTGTGCGGCGTGCTGACCGACATCGACGACACGTTGACCTCGGCAGGGGCCATCACACCCGAGGCGCTGGACGCACTGGCGCTGCTGCGTGCGGCCGGTGTGCCCGTCATCGCCGTCACCGGGCGGCCAATGGGCTGGAGCCGAGCCTTCGCGATGGATTGGCCGCTCGACGCCATCGTGGCCGAGAACGGCGCGGTGGCCCTGTTCCGCGACGGCGACCAACTGCGCACCGAGTACGCGCAGACCGATGCGGTGCGTGCAGTGAACGCGCGGCGTCTGCGCGAAGTGGCGGCGCGCGTGCTGCGCGAGGTGCCCGGTGCCACGCTGGCGCGGGACAGCGCCGGCCGCGTCACCGACATCGCCTTCGACCACAGCGAGTTCGCGCATCTGGGACCGACACAGATCGAACACGTCGTGTGCGTGATGCGCGACGAAGGCATGACGGCGACCGTCAGCTCGATCCACATCAACGGCTGGTTCGGCACGCACGACAAGCTCAGCGGTGCGCGCTGGATGGTGCGTCGGCTGCTCGGCCGCGACCTCGACGCCGAGCGGTCGCAGTGGGTCTACGTCGGCGATTCCACCAACGACCAGCAGATGTTCGGCCACTTCCCGCTCAGCGTGGGCGTGGCGAACCTGCTGCGCTTCGAAGCGCAGTTGACGGTGTGGCCCGCCTACCTGACCAAGGGCGAACGCGGCAGCGGCTTCGCCGAAGTGGCGCGCACGCTGCTGGCGGCGCGCGCATGAATCCTTCTGAATCCACACCCGCTGCAGCAACGCAAAGTGCGATCCTGCGGGTGGCCGCTGCGCTGGCCTTGGGCGCGGCCGTGTCGCTCGGCCTGGCGCGCTTCTCGTACGCGCTGCTGCTGCCGCCGATGCGCGACGACCTGGGCTGGAGCTACTTCTCCGCAGGCGCGATGAACACCGCCAACGCGGCCGGCTACCTGCTGGGCGCGCTGGCGACGCCGCGCGCGCTGCTGCGCATCGGCGCGCGCCGCTTGTTGCTGGGCGGCAGTGCTGCCACCGCGCTGCTGCTGGCCGCGCACGGCATGGTGCTGGGCGACAACGCGCTGTTCGTGTTGCGGCTGCTCACCGGCGTCACCAGTGCGGCGGTGTTCGTGTCGGGCGGCCTGCTGGCGGCGCGCCTGGGCACCGGCCATGCCAGCGCGGGCCTGGTGCTGGGCGTGTACTACGGCGGCACCGGCGTGGGCATCATCGCGTCGGCCTTGCTGGTGCCGCCGTTGACCGCGCGCGCCGTGGCCCATGCCTGGCAGGGCGCGTGGTGGGCGCTGGCGCTCGCCGCGCTGCTGGCCACCGGCGTGACTGCGTGGGCCACGCGCGGCCAAGCCGAATCGCCGACGCAGCACACGGCCGGCGCGCTGGCGTTTCGCTGGCGCCACTTCGGCTTCGGCCTGGCGGCGTACTTCCTGTTCGGCCTGGGCTACATCGGCTATATGACGTTCGTGATCACGCTGCTGCGCGAGCAGCACTTGAGCGACGCGCAGATCGTCGGCTTCTACATCGTGCTGGGGCTCGGCGTGATCGCCTCGTCGTGGCTGTGGGCAGGCCTGCTGCAGCGCTTCAGAGGTGGCCAGTCGCTGGGCCTGCTGAACGCACTGCTGGCCATCGCCACCGTGCTGCCGGTGGTCAGCAGCCATCCGCTGGCCGTGTTCGCGTCGGGCGCGCTGTTCGGCAGCGTGTTCCTGTCGGTGGTGGCGTCGACCACCGCGCTGGTGCGCCACAACCTGCCGGCCGCCGGCTGGTCGGGCGGCATCTCGGCCTTCACGGTGGTGTTCGCGGCGGGTCAGATCGTCGGCCCGAGCGCGGTGGGTTGGGTGGCCGACGGGCCCGGCGGGCTGCGGCTCGGCCTGGCGGGTTCGGCGGCGGTGCTGGCGCTCGGTGCGCTGCTGGCGTGGGGGCAGAAGCCACTGGCAGCAAACCCGGCCGCGCGCTGATCAGTCGCTGCGCAAGAAGCTTCGCATGCGCTCCAGTTCCGCCTCCAGCTCGCGCCGAAAAATCGCATCGTGCGGGCGCTTGCCGCTGACGTAGCCCAGCTCGGCGCTCAGTACGCCCGCACGGACCGACAGGTTGCCCCAGCCGATCACCTGGTCGCGCCACAGCAGCGGCAGCGCGTAATAGCCGCGCACGCGCTGCGCTGCCGGCGTGTAGGCCTCGAAGCGATAGGCCCAGCCCCAGAACAGCTCGAAGCGGCGCCGGTCCCAGACGATCGGGTCGAACGGCGCGAGCAGCCGCACCGATTCGTTGCCGGCGCGGCGCAGCCGGCGCGCGCCGGCCGGCCAGTACCAGTCGACGCCGTCGACCATGGCGTGGGTCAGGCGTTCGCGGGCGCGGCTCAGCACGCTCGCGCGCAGGTGCGCCCACTGTGGCGCGCCGCCGCGCAGAT
>JANNEI010000734.1:0-9260 GCA_031378565.1 Burkholderiales bacterium | reverse complement strand
CTCGATCGCCAGCGGCATGCCTTCAAGCAGGTGCACCAGGTCGATGACCGCGGCAAGGTTGCCCGGGCCGACATGAAAGTCGGCCCGCACCGCCCGTGCGCGATCGGTGAACAGGGCCACCGCCGGGCTGATGACCGCCTCGTCGAGCGGCAAGCCGACGCGCGGCAACAGCAGCGGCTGGACCGCGAACTCGCGCTCGCCGTCCAGCCCGAGCACGCGCCGCGAGGTCACCAGCAGGTGCAGGCCGGGCATCAGCGTCACCAGCCGCGCGACCACGTCTTCGGCCTGGCCCGAAAGCTGCTCGAAGTTGTCGAGCACGAGCAAGGCGCGCCGGCCGGTGAGCGCTGCCACCAGCGGTTCGAAGGCGTCGCCGTCGTGCTGGCGCAGGTGCAGGCTGGCCAGCAGCGCATCGAGCACCTGGGCGCGGCCGTTGCAGTTCACCAGCGACACGAAGGCAACGAAGTCAAAGCGCTGATCGAGTGCCGCGCCCGACTCGCCGGCTTGCCCGACGCCGTCCTCGCGCAGCGCCTGCGCCAGCTCGACGGCCAGGCGCGTCTTGCCACTGCCGCCCGGGCCGAGCAGGGTGACGAGCCGATGGCCGAGCACCGCGGCACGCAGCCGCGCACCTTCGGCATCGCGGCCGAAGAAGCGCGTCAGGTAGACCGGCAGCGTGCTGCGGCCGACATCGAACGGCGCAGCGGGTGCAGCGGATGCCCCTTGTTGCACTGCGGCCACCGGCTGCTCGGCGCGTTCCAGCAGCGCGGCCAGCCGCAGCCGCTCCTCGTTGACCCATTCGTCGTAGAAGCCCGGCAGCAACTCACCGGCATACCAACCCAGCGCCTGCGCCTGCCGGCCCTCGCGCACACAGCGCTCGAACTGCAGCACGTCGCAGTCGAACGCGCCCGGCACCACGCGCACGCTGAGGCGGTCTGCCACGAGCACCGGGGTCTGTGGTGCCTGGTCGGCAGGTTCGAGCAGGCGGCGCAAGGTGAACAGGGCCTGGCGCAGCCGGTTGCGGCCCACGTCGAGCGGGACCGCCGGCCACAGCAGCTCGATCAGCTCCTCGCGCGCGTGACTGCGCTGCGGATACATCGCCAACCGGGCGAGCAGCGCGGCCACGCTGCCGCTGCCAAGGTTGCCGAGCGTGGTGTGGCCACGCCGCACCTGCAGCCCACCCAGCAGCTGCACGTGCCACACGGAAGTGGGTTGGGCAAGGGTCGTTTCGGGTTGGGCGAAGGGCGACATGAAGAGCGGATTCTCACGCGCGTGGAAAGAGTTCGGATGGTATCCAGCCCGCCTCCCGTTGTTGCCGAACGTCGACCACTCAGCCGGGGGGTGCGAGTCGTGCGGTGGCGGTCGCGGTCAGCGCGATTCGAGCCGGTAGATGCGTGACTCGCCGTACCCCTTGGCCAGCGCCAGCCGGCCCATGTATTCGAACGCGTAAGCGTCCTGCCCCGTGGTTGCCAGCGACGCTGCGAATGCCTCGCTGGCGTAGACCATGCCAGGCGGCGTGACGGGCTCGATGCGGGCTGTCTTGGTGACGCTGGAGCCGAAGTAGTTGTCGCGCCCCATGATCGGGTCGAAGCCGCAAAACACCGGCCCGGCGTGCAGCGCGATGCGGATCTGGCTCGACGCTGACAGCCCGGCTGCCGTCCAGTCGACCGCGAGCATGCTGGCAAGTAGGCGCAGCGCGAACTCGGCGCCGTCCTGCGGCGCGGCGAAGACGACGTAGAGCGCGTCGCCCCAGGTGTTGGCTTCCAGGGGCTTGACCGGGCAGGCCGCAATCTGCCCCGCCACGATGTCGAGGAAGCGAGCGTGAAACAGCGGCGCAAATGCATCGTGCAAGCGCCCGAAGCCCGAGAAGTCGGCGAACAGCAGGGTCTTGAGGGTGCGCTGCGGGCGCGCTGAAAGCGCCGCGGCATCGGCCGCAAACGATGCGCCAGGCCCTGACGCCAGAACCGCCAGCGGCTTTGCAGACGGCAGCAGGCTGCCCCGCAACGCCCGCAGATCGATCACCTGCGGCTCGCCATGCAGCCGCTGCCAGCGCTCGAAGGTGCTGCGCGCGCCACCCGTTTCACCTTGGGCGTGCGGGTCGAGCACACACAACAAGGCGGGTGTCGTCTGCAACTGCGACGCGCGCAGCACCGACAGGCCCTCGATCAGCAACGCCGCGTGCTCGAACAGCACTTCGTCACCCAGGTAGCTTTCCTCGGTGGCCACGATGACGCGCGTTGCGCGCGCCAAGGCCCGCTCGAAGCGCTGCACCCAGCCTTCACCGCCGACGGCCACGCTGGTTCGCACGAAGTCGTGGTGATCGAAGGGAAGCACCACGTTCACTTCGGCATCGCGGTCGAGCGCCGCTTCGATGAAGATCAGGTCCGCGCCGCAGGCGGCCGAGCTGTAGACGACGGGCTGGTTCAGTCGGGCCAGATGCTCGCGAATCGCAGATTGCACGGCCGGCTCCAGCGCGGCCGGGAAGCGCGCGTTGGCGCGCTCGGGTCCATCGATCAGGTGGCCGACGAACGCGGTCACCGATGCCGATGGCAGCAGATCGAGCACGTCGGCGGCCTCGGGCAGCACGCGCGCCAGCAGGTTGACCTGGCGGCGCATGGTGGCGACGTTGCCAACGTCGCCCCTGCCCTGCCGATAGGCTTGTGCATACGAGAGACGGGCTTGCGGACCTTGGCCAAGCAGCAGATGCGCTTCGCCGGCGGTCGCGTGTTCCCAGAAGGTCAGCGGGTCGGCCTTCGCCTGGAGCGTGACGAGAATGCCTTGCGCCAGTGCGCGTGCCGCCGCACGCTCGCCCAGCACCAACGACAGCGTGGCCGCGTTGATCCCGGGATAGGTATTTGCATGGCGCAACGTGTAGGCGGCAAGGTACTGGTCGCGCGCACGCACGGCACATTCGTGCTGCGCCGCAGGGTCGCGCGCACGGTCAAAGCCGTCCTTCCAGAGCCTGCCGCGCAGGCTCAGGATTTCGTCGAGCGGTATGGACCGGCGAATCGCAGCAGCCTGTGCCTGGTCGAGCAGCGACAGGGCGCGCAGGGTGGCTCCGGCCCGCGCGTGCGCCAGGGCACCCCAGTACAGCAGATCGGCGTCGCCGGGGTCTTGCACGACGGCGTCCCGGAACGTGTCGCAGGCATCCCAGGGCGCGCCGTGTTCGAGCGACTTGCGAATGCGCTCGTAGGCGGCACCAACGCCATCAGGCGGCTGGCCGACCGCTGTCATGCCAGATCGGGTTGCTGGGCGGCGGGCGGCAAGGGCTGCCCCGCGCAGGTCGGGGCCGCATGACGAAACCGCAGCGCAGGATCAACTCGCAGCGACGGTCCGTTCGGCGATCCGTTGTTGCCGCCGGCGCAGGGCTGGCACCGCCACGACGGCGAGTCCCAGGGCGAGCAGCGAAACGGTCGCGGGCTCGGGAACCACGACCGCCGGCGAGCAGATGCTGCCCACGCCGTCCCGATAGCAGGCACCGAAATAGCCGACCTTGTCGAGACTTTCGAAATGCTGGCTGACCGGCCCGAGCATCAGGCTCTGCGAACCGCCCACCGGAAAGTCGTAACTGAGAAACCCGTAGTTGAACTCGATGTCGAAATCGCCCGCGCCGCGATTCAGGAACACCAACTGCGCCGCGACGGATCTGCCGTCCGAGATGGTGCCATTCCTCCAGGTGAACCTGACAGCGTCGATCGTCTCGGACCTCAGGTAGGGCAAATCTGTGTCGATCTCGCCGATGGACCATTCGCCACTGGAAAAGCTGACGGTGTTCAGGTTGCCCACGCCCAGGAAATAGGGGCGGATGGTGCCGAAGTTGCCACCCGCGAAGCTGCCGAAGCCGATGTCGAGGCCCGCAGGAAGGGTGCCGTCGGCATAAAAAGAGAAATCGTAAATCTGCCCCGCCCCCGCGACTCCGCTGAAGTTCAGCGCGAAGGGCAGCGTGCCCGACTCAAGCGGCTGGGTGACGAAGTCGATTTCGGTCCGAGTGGACCAGGCTTCGCCGCTGTTGTCGAAATTGAAATCCCCGGCATCGACGCGGATCGACCGGCCACCCGCTTGCACGGCTTGACTCGCCAACATGAACAGCCCCACCGCGAGCGTGGCAACGATTCGCCTGTTGAAGTTGATCATCCTGCGTCTCCTCAAAGTTGACCGTGAAACTATCACGCTTGGACAAAGAGGTCGCCCCCCAAACACTTGGGGGGTGCGCGGCGCGACATTGCGGTGAGTCAGCGCCGCCCGTCCCATCACGCAGGGGTCGCCAGTCGCTTCCGATAGGGTTCGGCCTGCGCGTCCCGACCCCAGGTTGTGTAGAGGCGCACCAGCCGCGCCAGCGCTTGGTCGGTGTAGAAACTGCGGCGGCCGAAGCGCGCCTCAAGCAAGGGCAAGGCAGCCAGCAACAGTCGCTCGGCCGATGCGAAATGCCGCTCGTCGACATCGCATGACGCGCTGAACATGTCCAGCACAGCGCTGCGCCAGGCCTCCTCGCCGCGCAGTTTCTCGCCGTACTGCGCAGTCAGCGCCGAGCCGGCTTCGGCCAGCACCTTGCGGGCATCGCTCAGCCGGCCAGTGGTCTGGTACAGGTCGCCCATGTTGCCGAGAACCTGGCTCAGCATCCAGTGGTCGCGCGCCCGCGAAATCTGCAACGCCTCGTTCAGAAGGCTTTCAGCGGACGCGTGGTTGCGCCGAACCAGCATGACCATCGCCAGGCTGTTCATCGGCAGGACCAGGTCGTCGTGATCGGCCGCAAGCAACTTGCGATCCATTGCCAGCGCTTCGTTGAATGAACGCTCGGCACGGTCCAGATCTCCACGCATCAGTTCCACGCGACCGAGGTTGTTCAGGATGGTTGCCACTTCGCGGTGTTCCGTGCCGAACACGTTGCGATAGACCGGCAGTGCCTGCGACCAGGCATCGGCCGCTTCGGCGTAGCGACCGGTCTGGAACAGCAGGGAGCCCAGGTTGTTCATGCTCAGCGCCAGACTGGCGTGGCGGTCACCGAACACGGCCTTGCGGATCGCCAGCGCGCGGCGAAACAGAGGTTCGGCCTCGCTGAAGCGCGACCTGGAATACATCAACGCACCGAGCGAATCGAGCGTTCTGGCGGTGTCGGCGTGCTGCTCTCCGTGAAGCTTCAGGTCGATATCGAGCGCGCGCCTGTACGGTGCCTCGGCTTCGTCCGGGCGTCCCAACTCCAGTACGCTGTCGCCGAGGCCCGTCAGCGACTCCGACAGCGTGGAGTCCCGCTCGCCATAGAGTCGCTCGGCCTCGGCGAGCGCGCGCTTGTAGAGCGACTCGGCTTCGCGATAGTCCCCATCAAAGAACCGATTGCGTGCCAACGCCAGCCTCGCCTTCAACTGATCGGCGGCGACGCCGCCCTGTTCTGCGAGCAGCAACGCCTCGGTCAACAACTCGCGTGATCGCGGGTAAAGGCCAAGCCCGTTGTAAGCCTGTCCCATGGCGCGCAACAGGTTCGAACGCACGACCTGCTCGCCCGCGAGGCCGCCGCGGATCTGCGCCACGCCGCGGTCCAGAATCTCCCGCACGGTGACCGTCTCGCCGCGGTTTTCCTGCGGGTCGGCGATGCCGAACAGCGACACCATGAAGTCCGTCGTCCGTTGTGCGGTGGTGGCCTGAACGCGGGCGCGGCCCGATTCGACGCTGGCACGGTACGCGGCAACGCCGGCCAGTGCAGTCAGTCCAACCAAGGTCGCGACCGCGGCCACCCGCAGCCGCGCAAAGCGCAAGCTGCGGCGCTCGGATGCAGCCACCAGGTCGGACTCGATGGGCGACAGGCGCATGCCACCGGTCAGCAGCGCGCGCGCTTCAGCCAGCGGCTTGCCGCGCGCCAGCAAAAAGTCGGGGCTGAGTTGCTGCCGCTCCCAGGTGCGTGCCGCAATCGACAGCCTGGCGTGCACCAGCAGCAGCTCACGGTCCTGTTCGCGCCATTCGCGCAGGCGTGGCCAGAATTCGAGCAAGGCTTCGTGGGCCAGCGAAATGGCGGCCTGGCCGTGCTCGTCCAGCGTGCTGACCAGCAGCCGTGCCTGCACCAGCGCGTCGACGAGTTCATTCGCCTGCGGCGTGTCGAAGACCGCACGCGGCGCGATGCGGCGCAGCACCTTGGACTCGTCGTCGCTGCCGAAGGTCACCAGTTCGCGCAGCACACCGGGCAGGCTGCGCTGCGCCTCGGGGCTGACGCTGGCCAGCACGGCTTCGGCGCGCTGCGCCAGTGCGCCCTCGACCGCGCCCAGGTCTTCGTAGGCACGAAAAGTCAGCACATGCTCGGGGCTGCGCCGCTTGTAAAGTTCTTCCAGCAGGAACTGCAACAAGGGCAGTGCGCCGGGGTTCTTGGCGGCGGCATCGCGGATCGTGTCGTCGAGCCGTTCGGCCGTGTTCGGGCGCACCTCGAAGCGCAGCCCGGCGGCTGTCGCGGGCAGCCGAATGATCTGGCCGATCTCGCGCAGGGTCGGTGCCAGCAGGTCGAACTGGCCGTCGCCTTCCTTGAGCGCGATCAGCGCGGGAAGCTCGGCGAGGCGCGGGTACACGTCGCTGCGCAGGGTCGCGATCACCCACACCCTGCCACTGCGCGCGAGTGCATCGATCGCCGCGACGAACGCTTCACGCTGCGCCGCACCGATGCGCGCATCAGAAAACATCTCTTCGAGCTGGTCGATCACCAACGCCAGATGGCAGTCGGGCGACATCACGTCGAGAGCGCGCCGCACCTGCATTGCCAGCGCGCCAGGCGAGGCGGTGGCAGGCCCGGCTTCGACGCCCGGCAGCACGGTTGGCTGGGCCAGCGCGCGTGACAGCGCCAGTGCCAGATCGCCCTGCCCGTCCGAGGGCCGCAAAATCGCGTGACACCACTGCTTGGCCGTGCCGACGACCCCCGGCTGCAGCATCAGCGGCAACACGCCGGCCCGGATCAACGACGACTTGCCGGCCCCGCTCATGCTCACGATCAGCACAAAGGCCTTGCGCCGCTCGGCCTGCTGGCGCAGCTTCATCAGCACGCTCGCCACCGCCGCGGTGCGGCCGAAAAACACCTGCGCGTGGGCCGGCTCGAAGGGCTCAAGCCCGCGGAACGGCGAGCCCTGGCGCCAGGTGGCAGCCGACGCCTGCGCACTCGCGCCGGCCGGCAGGTGCGGCTGGACCAGGCGCGTCAGATGCGCTTCGAGCAACTCCTCGAAGTCGGCCGGCGATTCGAAGGCATGGAACGCCGCCTTCAGGCTGCCGTCGTCGTCGTTCTTGAACCAGCGGGCGATGAAGCGGTCAAGCGATTGCTGCTGTCGCAGGTGTTCGTCCAGCAGATGGGTATCGACGGGTATGGGCGCTTGTGCCGTCTTGCGATAGGCCACGATCTCCGGTTTGCCGCTGCGCCGAAAGCCATCGACGGCATCCTCGAATTCGAACTCGGTGCCCGACGCGTAAGCGCTGCCGTCGGCCCGGCGAATGTGGGCCGGCAACACGGTGCCCAGGCGCGACCACAGGATGGCGATGACGATGTCGGTGTCGCGCGGCAACAGCAACTGTTCCTGGAACGACGCCGTCGCCACCAGCGGCTGGTGTTCCCAGAAGATCGGCTCCAGCGTGACCCAGTCGCCCACCTGCGCGTCGAGACGGCGGATGACGCGCCGTGCAATCAGCCGTTCTTCAGCCACATCGCCCGGCGACGAGATGAAGATGCGAAGGGTGCGCAAGGCCATGGGGCGGACGAATTTTCGAAGCCCGGTTCGGGCTGAACCGGAGTCAGCCGCACTATATTTGATCGACCTTGCTTGATCGACGCCGGTGCCCGCCGACGGGACGCCCCCGTCAGGCGGCCGGAATCAGCCGCAGGTGCGTGATCTCGCTCGGTGCGCCGAGCCGCTTGGGCGGCCCCCAGTAACCGGTGCCTCGGCTGGTATAGACCCACAGGTTCTGCCAGCGGTGCAGCCCGGCCGTGAACGGCTGCTGAAAGCGAACGAAGAAGTTCCACGGCCAGAACTGGCCGCCGTGCGTGTGGCCGGACAACTGAAGGTGAAAGCCCGCGCTGGCAGCTGCTGCGGCGCTGCGCGGCTGGTGCGCCAGCAGCACGCGGATCGACGCAGCAGCCGGCGCACCGTCCATCGCAGCCTGTGGATCGCTGCGATGCGTCGGGTCGAAGTGGTGTGCGCTGTGGTCGGCCACACCCGCCACCAGCAAGGCAGAAGTACCGTGCTGCAACACCACGTGCTCGTTCATCAGCACCTGCAGGCCGAGGCGGCGCAGCTCGACGATCCACGCGTGGGCACCCGAGTAATACTCGTGGTTGCCGGTGACGAAATAGGTGCCGTGGCGCGACGTCAGATCGGCCAGCGGTGCCACGTGCGAAGCCAGGTCGCGCACGCTGCCGTCGACCAGGTCGCCGGTGACGGCCACCATGTCGGCATCGAGCCGGTTGACCGCCTGCACGATGGCGTTCAGGTAGCCGCGCTTGATGGTCGGGCCCACGTGGATGTCGCTGATCTGCGCGATACTGAAACCATGCAGGGCGGCGGGCAAATCCTCGATCGGCACATCGACCACCACCACCGCCGCGGTGCGCCTGGCATTCCAGAAACCCCACAGCGTGATCACACCGCTGACACAGACGACGCCGACTGCCGTCCACACGCTGACCGCCGACACGCTCAGCGCAGCCGGCCACAGGGCATCGACGCTGAACGTCACCAGCAACAGCGCCTCACGCAACACCGTCAGCACGAACAGCGACGAGAACCAGCCCATGCACAGCGCACCGGCCCAGGCCAGCGCGTCCGACAGCGGCTGTGCCCGGATGCGCCGCGCCATGAAGCCCACCGGCATCAGCACGACACACGCCAGCAGCGCCGCCAGCAGCAGCCACTGCGCCCACGGCCATGCGGCCAGCGCCGGCCACAGCCGCAGCCCGACGTAGGTGTGCAGCACAAGCAGGATGAAAGCGAATGGCATGGGGCGGGAACCGGAGGGCTCGGCAAGGTGGCTGCAGAGTCTGCTATCTGGGCCCGGACCGCCCACGTTCAACCGGCGGCGCGGTAACAACGGCGGGCTTGGCACGTCACCAAGGTGGCAGACGCGCGTGACGGCAGCGCGCTACAGTGAATCGATGACCCGACCGCTCATCGCCCTGGACGCCGACGGCGTGCTGCTCGACTTCAGCCTCGGCTACGCCACCGTGTGGCAGCGCGCCTTCGGCGAGCACCCGCGCGAGCGCGACCCGCTGGCCTACTGGCCGATGGACCGCTGGGAGGTGGACCGGCTGG
>JANNEI010000692.1:0-8949 GCA_031378565.1 Burkholderiales bacterium | reverse complement strand
TCAGTTCAAGAGCCGGCCCGGGTCCACATCGAGCTTCGCGAGAGCGCTGCGTGTGGCACGCACGGTGAGTGATTCGTCCTGCGCCGGCACCAGCAAGCCGGCCTGAAGGAAGGCGGCCAGACGGTGCTGTTGAAACAGGATGGCGCGTCCTTGCTGCGAAACGAACAGCGTCAGCTGGCGGCGCAGCCCTTGCCACGCCAGCTGGACCGCCTCGTTGCGGTTGCGGTAGTCCAGCATGTACCAGCTGCCGACCTGCAGTTCGCGCGCCCAGGCCAGCATCGCCGGTGTCGGCATCGAGCCGCCCTCGGCCACGACTTCGAGTTCAGAACTTTCGTGCCCGGAAAGATCGAGCACCATTGATTCGTCGATCTCCACCACTTCCGCGTCGGGCAACAGTTCTTCCAGCGTTTCCAGCCGTGCCATCAACTCCTCCAGCCGCTCGTGCGGAATGGCGGCAGCCTTGGCGGTGAATGCCGCCGCCAACGAGTTGTTCAGGCCGTGGATGTGCTCGTCCTGCTTCGCAGCCGACATGCCGGCGTGGCCCATGCCGTCACGCAGATTCTTGAGCAGTGGCGGCAGCCGGCGAATCACCTCGGCGCGCTCTTCACGCGAAACCTTGGCGCTGGCGGACCAGATCAGGTCGGCGGCAGCCCGCTTCATGGCCTTGGTTTCGTCACTCTGGTTGCCGCTGTGGACTGCCGTCATGGCCAGCACGTCGGCCCAGACATGGAACAGGAATTCCCGCACGCCTTCCTGCACCGGCATCTCGTTGAGCATCTTGCGCAACTCGATGGTGTACTGGATCGCGAGCGTCTCGCGTTGCTCGACCTGCTGCGCCAGCGACACGCCTTTGCGCGAGGCTTCGTTCTCGTTTTTGAAGTAGTGCTCAAGGAACTTCTCGAACTCGGTGAGCACCGTCTGGAAGACGCGCCGGCCGGTGTCCGGGTAGGCCTCGACCACCTGCACCACGCGCTTGATTTCTTTCTCCAGCACATCGCCGACGTTGCGGGTCTTCGCGTCGAAGCCCATCACACACGCACCCATGCGGTCGATCAGGCGGCGCGCCGGGTGGTCGACGGTGGCGAAGAAATCGGGTTCGCCCACAGCCACCCGCAGCACCGGCATTTGCAGCCGCGCGAACCAGACCCGGACCGACGCGGGAATGCGTTCTTCGGTCAGGATGCTCTGGAACAGCAAGGCCACGATCTCGATCGTGGCGCGCTCGGCCGGCGTACTGGCCGCCTGTTTCAGCTGCTGCTTGCGCTGGTGCAGTTCTTCAAGCAGGGCCGGTGTGCTGACCGGGCCCTGCACCAGGGTGCCGCCGCTGCTGGCAGCCAGGCGCCGGTTGATGCCCTGCTGCGCTTCGGCAATGGCCGCCTTGAGTCCCGGCGACGCAGGTTGCGCCCGCGAGGTATTGGCAAACTCGGGTAGCTGCCGGCCAATCAGCCGGTTGAGCCGCCCAAGCACCGCCTCGGCGTGGTCTGCGCCGCGCGCCAGGCCGCCGGCGCGCGACATCATTCGGGTTTCTTCACCGACCTCGGCGCGCCCGGCCCCCGACGTCGGGGCACCGGAATGGACAAAGCCAGATCCACTGCCCACGCTGCCCGCGCCGCCGCTCCCGCCGCTGGCCCGCCAGCCCGCATTCTGCGAACGCCGGATGTAGGGGCGCAGATCGACTTCCGGCAAGACCCCGCGCTGCAGCAGCAGGCGGTTGGTTTCGTGATAAGCCTCTTCCGCAAAGTGCGAGAACTCGTCGTGCAGCACCACCTGCAACGTGCGCCACGCCTCATGGCCGAGGCCGGCCGAGCGCCATGCCGAGGTGACGATGCGCGCCAGCACATGCGGGCGCAGCACATCGTTGGTGTCGAGCTCGTCGCGGGCTTCGAGCGCCGTCATGCGTGAGCGCAGGTCGGTGAACTCCCACGAGGCGCGATCCATCATCGACAAGGCCAGCCGGGAACTCAGGATTTCGCTCTCGATGGTGTCGTTGTCGACGAGGCTGAGACCGCCGCTGCGGCCCGAAGGGGGCGGCAGGTCGCTCGGCCGCGACGCGGACACCACGCCGGTCAGCAGCGCACCTCTGAGCAGGCTGGTCGCACCTTGCAGCCAGAACGCCGACGTCTTGGCCAGGTCCTCGACCACTTCGCGGCGGCGCATCTGCACGCCCCTTTCGGCCACCTGGCTCAGCAGGACTCTGGCCCGCTGGTCGACCGACTGAACAATGCCCGGCAACCCCCTCAGCAAGCCCTCGACATAGGAGCGCCGCGCAAGTGCCGCCAGAGCCATCGAGTCGGCATCGGTCGCCATGTGTTGAGGTGGGGTGCTGCCGTGAAATATGTCTCGCGGACTCTACACCACCGCCCCGGCGTTCGGGTCGTCCGGATCGAGTTCACGGGCGCTTCCCTTGACCAGGTCTTCGCGCTTGACGCCCAGCCACATCGCAATCGCCGCCGCGACGAACACCGACGAGTAGATGCCGAACAGGATGCCGATGGTCAGCGCCACCGCGAAGTAGTGCAGCGTCGGGCCGCCGAAGACCAGCATCGAGACCACCATCATCAGCGTGCAACCGTGGGTGATGATGGTGCGGCTGATGGTGCTGGTGATGGCGTGGTCGATCACCTCGCGCGTCGTCATCTTGCGGTAGCGGCGGAACGACTCGCGGATGCGGTCGAAGATCACCACCGACTCGTTCACCGAATAACCCAGCACCGCCAGCACCGCGGCCAGCACGGCGAGTGAAAACTCCCACTGAAAAAAGGCGAAGAAGCCGACGATGATGATCACGTCGTGCAGGTTCGCGACGATGCCCGCCACCGAGAACTTCCACTCGAAGCGGAAGGCCAGGTAGATCATGATGCCCACCACGGTGACGGCCAGCGCGAGCGCACCGTCGCGGGCCAACTCCGACCCGACCGACGGGCCGACGAACTCGCTGCGCTGCAGCTTCACCGGCTCCGACCCGAGCGTGCCGCACACCGGCTTGCTGATCGCCTCGCCCTTGTCGCTCGTCATCTGCTGGGTGGTGACGACACCGCGCTCGGCCTTGCACAGCTCGTCGAACACGCGGCGGCTCAACGCATCGGCCTGTTTCAGGTCGCCGCGCGCCGGCAGGCGGATCAGCACATCGCGCGAACTGCCGAAGTTCTGCACCTGGATCTCGCCCAGCTTCATCGCGTCGACCGTGTCGCGCACGCGGTTCAAGTCGGCGGTTTGCGGATACGCCACCTCGACCAGCGTGCCGCCGGTGAACTCGACCGAAAAGTGCAGGCCGCGGGTGGCGATGAAGAACACCGCGGCCACGAAGGTCAGCGCCGAGATGACGTTGAGCACCACGGCGTAGCGCATGAAAGGGATGTCGCGCTTGATCCTGAAGAATTCCATCTGGGTTCCTTGTGGTCTGGGTCGCGGCGGCGTCAGGCTTTGCCAGGCACGTCGGCCCCGGGCTTCCAGACCTGGCCGATGGACACGCCCTTGAGCTTTTTCTGGCGGCCGTACCAAAGGTTGACCAGCCCGCGCGAGAACACCACCGCCGAGAACATCGAGGTCAGGATGCCCAGCACGTGCACGATGGCAAAACCGCGCACCGCGCCCGAGCCGAAGGCCAGCAGCGAGACGCCGGCGATCAGCGTCGTGATGTTGGAGTCGAGGATGGTCGCGAAGGCACGCTCATAGCCGTTGTGGATGGCGGTTTGCGGTGCCGCGCCACCGCGAAGTTCTTCGCGCACCCGCTCGTTGATCAGCACATTGGCGTCGATCGCCATGCCCAGCGCCAGCGCGATGGCCGCGATGCCGGGCAGGGTCAGGGTGGCCTGCAGCATCGACAGCACCGCCACCAGCAGCAGCAGGTTGAACGCCAGCGCCAGCGTCGAGAACACACCGAACAGCATGTAGTAGGCGCACATGAAGATCGCAATCGCCGCGAAGCCGTACTTCACGCTGTTGAAGCCCTTGGCGATGTTGTCGGCACCCAGGCTCGGGCCGATGGTGCGTTCTTCGATGATTTCCATCGGCGCGGCGAGCGAGCCCGAGCGCAGCAGCAGCGAGGTGTCGGCGGCTTCGGTGGTGGTCATGCGGCCCGAAATCTGCACCCGCCCGGCGCTGATTTCGCTGCGGATCACCGGTGCCGTCACCACCTCGCCCTTGCCCTTCTCGAACAGGATGATGGCCATGCGCTTGCCGACGTTCTCGCGTGTCACGTCCTTGAAGATGCGCGAGCCTTTTGCGTCCAGCGTCAGGTTGACGGTGGGCTCCTGCGTCTGGCCGTCGAAGCCGGGCTGTGCGTCGATCAGGTTTTCGCCGGTCAGCACCACCTGGCGCTTCACGATGATGGGTGCACCGGCGCGCTCCTCGAAGCGTTCGGTGCCGAAAGGCACCGGCCCGCTGCCACCCGCCGCCGCCGCGGCTTCGGTGCTGTCGTCCACCATGCGGACTTCCAGCGTCGCGGTGCGGCCGATGATGTCCTTCGCCTTCGCGGTGTCCTGCACGCCGGGCAACTGCACCACCACGCGGTCCAGGCCCTGTTGCTGGATCACCGGCTCGGCCACACCGAGTTCATTCACCCGGTTGTGCAGGGTGGTGATGTTCTGCTTGACGGCACCTTCCTGAACCCGCGCTGCGGCCTCGGGTTTGAGAGCGCCACCGAGCTTGAAGTCGGTGCCGTCCGGCCTCTCGGTCCACAGCAGGTCGGGCAGCTGGTCGGCCAGCAGCGCGCGCGCCGCCGTCAACGTCTCGCGGTCGCGGAAGCGCACGTCGACGTTGTTGCCGTCGCGGGTGATTCCGGCATGGCGCAGGTTCTTGTCGCGCAGCAGGGTGCGGATGTCGCCGGTCAGCGCCTCGGCCTTCTTGGTCAGCGCCGACTTCATGTCGACCTGCATCAAAAAGTGAACGCCGCCGCGCAGGTCCAGGCCGAGGTACATCGGCAAGGCGTGCAGCGAGGTGAGCCACTGCGGCGAGCGCGACAACAGGTTCAGCGCGACGATGTAGCTCGGATTGGCCGCGTCGGGGTTGAGCGCCCGGGAGATCGCGTCCTTGGCCTTGATCTGCAGGTCGGTGTCGGCAAAGCGGGCCTTCACCGAATTGCCCTCGAACTGCACGAAATCGGCCTTCAACCCGGCCGCGCTCAGCACCTGTTCGACACGCGTGGTCAGTGAGCTGTCGACCTTCAGTGTGGCCTTGCCGCTGCTGACCTGCACCGCCGGCGCTTCGCCGAAGAAATTGGGCAGCGTGAACAGCAGCCCGATCACCAACGCGACCGCGAGGACAGCGTACTTCCAGAAGGGATAGCGGTTCATGTCGCCTTTCTCGCGGTGTGTCCGCTTTTTGCCAACTGCGCAGAATGCGGCAGCCGCCGGGGCGTGCCCCGCTCAGCGCCTGAGGTGCGGCGGCCCGGCCGCCAGCACCCGGTGCGGGCCTACTTGAAGCTGCCCTTCGGGAGCACCTGGATGACGGAGGCGCGCTGCACCTGAATCTCCACGCCATTGGCGATCTCGACATGCAGGTAGGTCTCACCCATCTTTGCGATGCGGCCGATCATGCCGCCGCCGATGACCACCTCGTCGCCCTTGGCGATCGAGTCGATCATGGCCTTGTGCTCCTTCTGCCGCTTCATCTGCGGGCGGATCATCACGAAATAGAGCACCACGAACATCAGCAGGATGGGCAGCATGCTGGCAATGCTGCCGAAGGGCGAATCGGCCGAGCCGGTGGCGGCGGGTGCGGCCTGTGCAAAAGCTTCTGAAATGAACACGTCGGTTTCCTTTTGGTGCGCCCGGCCATCAGCTTGGGGCGAAGCCTCGGAATTGTATGACGCAGCCGTGAAGGCCGATTCGTTGCCGCCTCAAGCACGAGAACCCGCACCTGCGCGCTGCCGTCAGGCCTCGCCTCGCTTGATTTTCAGGCGCTCGCGCACCGCCTTGCCGCGGGTCTTCCAGACCGACAGCAGTTGCCGCCGCTCCAGCACGCCCATCGAGTCGCGCCGGGCTTCGCGCAGCAGCTTGTGATAGTTACCCAGGCGGTCAGGCGCCACCCCTGAGCGCACCGCGCAGCCGGGTTCGTCGTGGTGCTGACAATCGCGGAAGCGGCACGTCAAGGCCAGCGTCTCGATGTCGCCGAAGCTGGCCGCCAGCGCGGCCTCGTCGGCATCCGGGCGCAGGGCGCGCAGGCCCGGCGTGTCGATCACGCAGGCCCCGCCCGGCAGGCAGTGCAGCGAGCGCGAGGTGGTCGTGTGCTTGCCGCGGCTGTCGTGTTCGCGCACCGCGCCGGTGTCCTGCGTCGCCGTGCCGAGGAGCGTGTTCGTCAGCGTCGACTTGCCCGCGCCCGACGAGCCCAGCACCACCAGCGTCTGCCCCGCACCGAGGTAGGGCTGGAGCTGCTGCACGGTGTAGGGATCGGTGCCGTCGATCGCGACCAGGTCGATGCGCGCCGGCACGCGGCCGCGCAGCGCCTCGATGCGCGCCGCGACCAATCCGGGTGTGCGCGCAGCCACGTCGGCCTTCGTCAGTACGACCACCGGCTGCACGCCGATGCCGCTGCCGGTGGCTTGGCCACTGGTGGCGTGAACCAGCGCGAGGTAGCGCTCCATCCGGCGCGGGTTGAAATCGTCGTCCAGGCCCATCACCAGCAGCGCGCAATCGACGTTGCTGACGACCGGGTGGCGCTGGCCGTCGGCGTCGCGCCGGGCAATGTGCGAAAGCGGCGGCACGCGCTCGTGCACCCACATCCGGGCGTGCGAATCGGCGGCGGGCGCGGCGAGCACCCAGTCGCCGACCGCCAGCGCGGTTTCGTCGTCGCTGAGTCGTCGCGACAGGCGTGCCATCACGCGCGCACTGTGCTGCTCGGTGCCGTCGTGCAGGCGAACGGTTTCGCGGTGCACTTCGACCAGCCGCAGCAAGCGCAGGTTGGCGGCGGTGCCAGGGTCGGTGGCCGCAAACGAGGCGTGTGCGGCAACGGCAAGGGCGTGTTGTGCCAGCGCGGGGTTGAGGCCCAGGTTGCGCAGGCGCTCGAAATCGATCTCGATCATGGTGGTGTCTGACTTTCGTTTCTCGCTGCGCGCGACGCAGGTGGCCGCGCGCCGATCAACCGGGCATGCGCAAGGCGCGCCGGGTGGGCGTGTGAAGTGAAACGTCAGCCGCGCGCCGGGCAGAACAGCAGGCGGGAATCCGGCGATCCGGGATCCGGAGAGTCGAACCTCGAAGCGGGCGAGAGCGGTGTCTCGCCGCGGGTGCCGCTCAGGCGGCAGGCAGGATCAGCGAGAGGTGCGGCAGCGGCCGACGATGGGGGCGTGTGTGGGTAGGACGGCAGATTGATTCATGGCCCACCTCCTGAAATGAAAAGCGGCGCGGCCGGGCGGGTCGCGAGGCGCGCAGTCTGGCACCGCCGCCTGCCGGCGTCAACGTCCTGTCGCAGCCGCGCGAACTCAGGCGAGCAGGGATTGCGCCGCCCGGTGCCGCGCACTGCTGAACCAGCCCATGGCCCACAAGCCCGCCACGATGGCCGACGCGCCCGCCACTTGCTGCGGCAGGCTCATCCGATGCGCGTTCCACAGGAACAGCGTGGTGGCCCCCAGCAGCAGCAGAAACACCGACACCGCCAGCGCCCGCCCCACGCGTGACATCGGCGGGTCGAAGCGCTGCACGCGGGCAATGTCGAACGCCGGCTTCGGCCAGCGCACCGCCACGTCGGCAGGCCGCCAGCCGGGGTGCATGAACCAGACGCGCAGCTTGTCGGCCCAGCGCTCGGCACGCCACGAGTCGCGCGCCATGTCGGCGTAGTTGTGCAGGTTGGCCCACACCGGGTTCCAGCTGCGCAGCGGGCCGCGCGTGCCGTAGACGCAGGGCACGGCGTCGTCTTCTTCCGCGTAAGTGCCGAACAGGCGGTCCCAGACGATGAAGATGCCGCCGTAGTTCCGGTCGAGGTACTTGTCGTTCACCGCGTGGTGGACGCGGTGGTTGCTCGGCGCGCAGAACCAGCGGTCGAACCAGCCCAGCTTGCCGATCTGCTGCGTGTGCACCCAGTACTGGTACAGCAGGTCGACCAGGGCCACCACGCCGAAGACCAGCGGCGGAAAACCGAGAACCGCCATCGGCAGGTAGAACACCCAGCCGCCGATCCAGCCGCTGCTGGTCTGGCGCAGCGCCGTGCTCAGGTTGTAGTCCTCGCTCTGGTGGTGCACCACGTGGGCGGCCCAGAACAGCGCCACGGTGTGGCCGAAGCGGTGGTGCCAGTAGTAGCAAAAGTCGTAGAACACCAGTCCGGCCACCCAGACCCAGGCCGCATCGGTGGGCAACTGCCACAACGCGACCACGCCGAACACGGCGGTGTAGATGCCGATCCGCAGCAGCTTGCCGAAGACGCCGGTGACCTGGCTCATCACGCCCAGGCCGATGCTGTTGAGCGCGTCGTTCAGGCGGTAGGTGTTGCGACCGCGGCGCAGGCCGACCCAGAATTCGAGCGCGATCAGCAGCAGGAACACCGGGGTGGCGAGAACGATGATCTGGGGTCCGGTCATGGCTGATTCACTCCACACACCCTCTGGCATCGATGGGCCACACCGCTTCGACCACGCCGCGCTGCAACCCGCCGCGCACGGCGATGAAGTGGTCATGCAAATTCACCGTCGGGTCGCAGTGGCCGGGCACCAGCCACACCGTGTCGGCCAGCGCGGGCAGGCTGTCGACCGACCCAGCGCGCGCACGAAGAATGCCGTGCTCGTCGCCGCCGTTGTCGAACGCCAGGTCACGCCCCCACACGCGCGGAAGGCCGGAGTCGATGGCATGCGACTTGTGGCCCGCGTCGACCACTGCGTGGGAGTGGCCGACGCTCATCACCTGGCTCTTGACGAACAGCGCGTGTTCGAAGGCGGGCGCGTTCGGCGTCGGCTCGTTGGCGGCGTAGTCGGCGTCCATGAACAGGTAGCTGCCGGCCTGCAATTCGCCGCACAGGCCGCTG
>JANNEI010000673.1:0-2309 GCA_031378565.1 Burkholderiales bacterium | reverse complement strand
CGCCGACCTCGACGACTTCTCGCCGGCCAGCCAGGACGCGGCCGCGGTCTACCTCATCAAGCAGCGCGGCGCACTCGACGACGTGCGCGCCGGCCGCGTGGCCGACGCCATCGCCAAGTGCCGGCGCGAGTGGGCCAGCCTGCCAGGCGCGAACTACGGTCAACCAGAGCGCCGGCTCACGGCGCTACTCGACAGCTTCACCAACGCCGGCGGAAACCTCGCATGAAAGCACCAACCATCAACTTCGACGCGACCGGCATCCTTGTGCTGGTGGGCGTGGCCGTCGCCGGCTTCGTGGCCTGGAAGGTCTACCGCACCGGCCAGGCCGTGACCGAGGCCGTCGGCGAGACGTTCGAGAAGGCCAAACAAACCGCCATCGAAGTGATCGACTTCCTGCCCAAGCAATTCAACATTGCCGCGGCCAACGCCCCGCGCATGGAAGAACTGACGTTCGACGAAATGGGCAACGTGATCGGCAGCAAAACCAGCGAGACCGCGCAAGCCGGTTACGCGCGGCCGCCCAACACCAGCTCGGGCAACCGCGAACGCGACCCGGCCGGCACGCTGTCGTTTTTTCAGCCGGGTGCCAGCTTCAAAGACCTGAGCGACCCGCTCGGAGTCAACCCGTTCGCGCGGCTCTACAACTTCCAACAGCCCTGAGCCGAGCGTGATCCGCGACCCCGTCACAGCCGGCATCGACCTGATCGGCAAGGCCATCGACCGCTTCGTGCCCGACCCGGCGCAGCGCGACGCCGCCAAGCTGGCCATGTACCAGGCGCAGCGCGCCGACGACCTCGAATCGGTCAAGGTGGCCATGTCCGCCATCCTGGCCGAAGCCAGCTCGGGCGACCCGTGGACATCGAGGGCGCGGCCGTCGTTCCTGTACGTGGTGTACGTGCTGCTGCTGTGGGGCCTGCCGATGGGCCTGCTGTCGGCCTTCTGGCCATCCCACGCGGCAGCCGTGGCCGTGGGCTTCAAGGCCTGGCTGGCAGCCATCCCCGATTCGCTCTATCTGCTGTTCGGCACCGTCATGACGGGCTACGGGATCTCGCGCACGGTCGAGAAGGTCAAGGGCGTGGCGTGATGGCCGACATGCTGCAAACCATCGCCGGCTGGGGTGCGGCCGGCGTCGGCCTGGCCGGCTCGCTCGCGCTGCTGCGTCGACGCCTGAGCCGCGACCAGACCGAGATGACCAAAGACCGAACCGAAAGCCGCTTCGTCGAACGCCTGCTGCAAGACCGCGATGCGGCCCTAGCCGAGCACCGCGAAGCCCTGCGCGCGCGCCAAACCGACAGCGAGGCCATCGCCCGGCTGACCAGCCAGAACGAGCACCAGGCGCGCGAGATCGAGCGCCTGACCGTGGAGTTCGCGGCCTTCAAACGCATGCTTGCCCGGCTGTACCCCGAGACGCGTCAGTTCCTGGGCAGCGACTTTCCGCCCCTCACCCGAGACACCCCGCCATGAAGCTGCCTGCCTACATCAGCCCCAAAGCCATCGGCGTCGAGCTGGTGGCCGTCATCGTCGCGGCGATCCTGTTCGCCTACATGCAACGCAACAGCCCGACGCTGCGCGCCTGGCTGTCCACCTCGAAAGCTCCGTGATGAAAAAAGCCAAGCGCAAGGTCGCGCCCTGCAACAAGTGCAAGGGCTTCGCCATCCCGGCGCGCCGCGTGAAGTCCGTTGCGCGCGATGCCAAGGGGCGCTTCAAGCGCAAGTGAGGGGCAGGCCTACCCTGTGGGATGAGCCGCCCTGGCCAGCGCCTGGCCAGCCCACCAGGTCGAATCCCCTCGCTTTCAAGCCGCGGCCAATTCGGAGTCCGCACGTAGGGTCAGAAGTTCGTTCACAATGGGCAACCTCTGAACGGAGTTCCGCCAATGGACGCTATTGCCTTCTCTGACGCTCGCCGACGATTTGCCGAGGTTGCCAATCAGGCCGAAGAACGCCCGGTCTACATCACCCGGGCGAACGGCAAAACGCTGGTGCTAATGGATGCGGCCGAGTTGTCGAGCATCAGGGAGACCGAATACTTGCTGTCGACCGAGGCCAACCGCGAAAGCCTCAGGCGATCACTCGCGCATTTCGAGTCGGGCAAGTCGGGCGTCGTGGTCTCACCCGATGATCTTTGAACTTGACCCGGAAGCACAAAAGCACCTGAAGCACTGGAAGCGCGCCGACCCGTCGAAGATCAAGCGGATCAGCGCCATCATGAAGGCGATCGAGGTCGACCCTTGCGGAGGCATCGCAAAGCCTGAGCCTTTGCACCATGAACTCGCAGGCTGGTGGAGTCGGCGCATCGACGAAGAACACCGG
>JANNEI010000668.1:0-3756 GCA_031378565.1 Burkholderiales bacterium | reverse complement strand
GATCAGGAACGGCTTGCTGCCGGCGCGGCGCGAGCTGGGCAGGTGAACGAGCACCATGCTGCCACTGATCGGCACCTCGACGGTGAGCGGTGCAATGGCGTCGATCAGTGCGTCCAGCCGGGGCACCAGGCGCCGCGCCGGAGCCGGGCTGTCGATGGCCGCAGACGCTGGCAGCGGGTCCATTACCGGCTCGCGCGGCTCGGGCCGCGGCTCGGCGACCGCCACCTGCTTCGGCCCGGCCTTGCGCGCCGTCCACGCCCCATGCGCCACCACGCCAGCCAGGATCAACCCGCCCAATGCCGCCAATGCCGTGGTGAGGTCGGTCATGTGCTGGTCCCGTGCATGTCGACGATCAGGCCGCCTCGGCCAGGCTGACGGCGGCTTGCATGTCCACCGTCACGATGCGCGACACGCCCTGTTCCTGCATCGTCACGCCGATCAGTTGCTCGGCCATTTCCATCGCGATCTTGTTGTGGCTGATGAACAGGAACTGCGTGCCCTTGGCCATCTCCTTGACGAGCGTGGAATAGCGCTCGGTGTTGGCGTCGTCCAGCGGTGCATCCACTTCGTCGAGCAGGCAGAACGGCGCAGGGTTGAGCTGGAAGATGGCGAACACCAGCGCGATCGCCGTCAGCGCCTTTTCACCGCCCGACAGCAAGTGGATGGTGCTGTTCTTCTTGCCCGGCGGCTGCGCCATCACCTGCACGCCCGAATCCAGAATCTCGTCACCCGTCATCACCAGCCTGGCCGTGCCGCCGCCGAACAGGCTCGGGAACATGCGGCCGAAATGCTCGTTCACCTGGTTGAAGGTGCTGCCCAGCAGGTCGCGCGTTTCCAGGTCGATCTTGTGGATGGCGTCTTGCAGCGTGCTGATGGCATCGCTCAGGTCGGCGTACTGCGCATCCAGAAACGTCTTGCGTTCGCTGGAGGCGGTCAACTCGTCGAGCGCGGCCAGGTTGACGGCGCCCAGCGCGGCGATCTCGCGTCCGATGCGGTCGATCTCGCCCTGCAATCCTTGCAGCTTGACGCGGTCTTGCGCAACGCCCTGGCCCAACGCGTCCAGGTCCACCCCAGCCGCGGTGAGCTGATCCATGAACTGCGCACCGCCCAGTTGGGCGGCCTGCTCTTCGAGCTGCAGCTTGGTGATGCGGTCGCGCAGCGGCTGCAGGCTTTGCTCATGCGCCATGCGCGCTTCGTCGGCGCGGCGCAGGCGCAGCGTCAGGTCGTCGTACTCGCTGCGCTTCGCACCCAGCGCCGCCTCGCGCTCCAGCTTCAGCGCCAGCGCGGCTTGCAGACCGACCTGTGCCGACGCGTCGGTCAGTCGCACCAGTTCGTCGTTCAACTGCGCCTCGGTCTGCTGATTGGCGGCCACCTGATGCAGCGCGGTTTCGATGCCGCGCTGCAACTCGCCGCGGCGTGCCGCCAGCGAGCGTGACGAAAACTGCGCCTCCTGCGCCTGCCGCTCCAGCGCGCGCAGTTGCTCACGCGCATCGCTCAGCTTTCGCTCGGCGTCGATCACCGCCTGGTCCAGATCGGCATGCCGCTCCTGCGTGCTGGCGAGCTGCATGTCCAGCGCTTCGAAGCGGCCCTCGCCGGTGGCGCGGCGCTCCGCCAATTCGTCCAGCTGTGCGTCGACCTCGGCCAGTTCGTCTTCGAGTTGACCGCGCCGGGTGCTGGTCTGCTCGGCCTGCTGCGACAGGCGCAGCAACTCCACCTGCAGTTGATGCGCCCGGGTTTGCGCTTCGGTGGCGTCGCGCCGCGCGACCACCAGCCGCTGCGTGGCGTCGGTGTAGGCCGCTTCGGCACGCACCAGCGCGCTGCGCGATTCGTCGCTGATCAACGCCTGCGCGCGCAGCTGGCGTTCCAGGTTTTCGATTTCCTGAGCGCGGGCCAGCATGCCGGCCTGCTCGGAATCGGGCGCGTAGAAAGCGACTGCGAACTGGCTGACCGCGTGGCCCTCACGGGTCATGATCACTTCACCGTGCGTCAGTTGCGGCCGCGCGGCCAGCGCCTCGTCGATGCTGGCTGCCGTGTAGACGCCTTCCAGCCAATCGTTCAGCAGCGCCTGCAAGCCCGCCTCGTCGCCGAAGTTCGCGAGTCGAAGCAGATCGCTCAGGCGCGGCAAGCTCTGGTGCGCGTGGGTTGGAGTGCGCGAAATGCCGGCCTGCGGCGGCGTGTAGAACGCCAGCTTGGCGGGCGGCGCGTCGCTGGCGAAGGCGCGCACCGTCTCGACCCGGCCCACTTCCAGCGCGTTGATGCGTTCACGCAGCGCCGATTCCAGCGCCGTTTCCCAACCCGCTTCGATGTGGATGCGCGTCCACAAGCCTTGCAGCGTGTCCAGCCCGTGCCGGGCCAGCCAGGGCTTGAGCTTGCCTTCGGTCTGCACCTTTTCCTGCAACGCACGCAGCGCCTCCAGGCGCGCGCTCAGCTCGGTCAGCCGGCCGCTCTCGGCGTTGACCTGCTGCTGCCGCGTGCGGCGGTCTTCCTCGATCCGCGGGGCCTGTTCGTTCAGCTCGCCCAGCCGTGCGTCGGCCACGCCTTGCGCTTCTTCCGCGGCCCCGAACTGCTGCTTGATTTCGGCCAGTCGCTGCATGTCTGGGGCGGCCAGTTGCTGCTTCTCGGCGGCCAGCTTTTCACGCCGCACGGTCAGGCGATTGTTCTGGTCTTCGACGTTGCGGCTCTCCGCCGCCAGCACCTGGATTTGCTGCTGCACGCCAGCCACCACGGCGCGCTGCGCGTTGGCGCCGGCCTGCGCCGCACGCACCGCGTCTTCGAGCCGCGGCTGATTCGCAGACTGTTCCTCGGCCTGCGCGGCCAGCAGCTCGGTTTGCTCGTCGGCCCCGGCAATCTGCCCTGCGGTGTGCGCCAGCTCGTCTTGCGCCAGCGCCTGCCGCTCGGCCCACTGCCGGCTCTGCGCCTTCAGGTCCAGCAGTTGTGATTCAGCGCGCTGGCGGCCCTCGACCACGTAGCGGATGCGTTCTTCGAGCCGGCTCACTTCCAGCGCGGCCTCGGCCAGCGAGCCTTGCGAGGTGTGCAATTCGTCGCTGGCGGCGTAGTGCGCCTGGCGAATCGTTTCCAGCTCGGCTTCGCCGTGGCGCAACTCGGCAGTGCGCGCCTCCAGGGCGTTGGTGGCGGCCAGCACTTCTTTCGTCACCCGCTCCTGTTCCTGGGCCGCGTCGCGGTGCTTCAGGAACCACAGCTGGTGCAGCTTCAACGTGCCCTGCCCCTGCAGGCCGCGGTACAGGCTGGCGACCTCGGCCTGACCGGCCAGCTTGTCGAGGTTGGCGGTCAGCTCGCGAAGGATGTCGTCGACGCGGGTCAGGTTTTCGCGCGTGTCCTTCAAGCGGTTTTCGGTCTCGCGACGGCGCTCCTTGTACTTCGACACGCCGGCTGCTTCTTCCAGGAACAGGCGCAATTCTTCGGGCTTGCTTTCGATGATGCGGCTGATCGTGCCCTGGCCGATGATGGCGTAGGCGCGCGGCCCGAGGCCGGTGCCCAGGAACACGTCCTGCACATCGCGCCGGCGCACCGGCTGGTTGTTGATGAAGTAGCTGCTGGTGCCGTCGCGCGTCAGCACGCGCTTCACGGCGATCTCGGCGAAGCGGCTCCACGGTCCGCCGGCGCGGCCATCTTCGTTGCTGAAGATCAGCTCGACGCTGGAGCGCGACGCCGGTTTGCGCAGGCCGGAGCCGTTGAAGATCACGTCTTGCATCGACTCGCCGCGCAGCTCGCTCGCCTTGCTTTCGCCCAGCACCC
>JANNEI010000310.1:0-6293 GCA_031378565.1 Burkholderiales bacterium | reverse complement strand
CGCAGCAGTTCGGCCGGACCGATGCCCGACAGTTGCAGCAACTGCGGCGTGCCGACCGCGCCGGCGCACAGCACCACTTCGCCCCGGCAACGCACTTGTATGGGCTCGCCGCCCCCGCCACCCCGGTGCAGGCGCGGAATCACTTCCACGCCGACGGCCTTGAGGCCCTGGTCGGTCATTTCGGTCAACACGCGTGAGATGTCGCGCCCGTCCAGACCTGCAGGTTGTTGCGCTCTTGCACCGGGCGTAGAAAGCCCTTGGTGGCGTTCCAGCGCACGCCGGCCTTCTGGTTCACGTCGAAGTAGCCGACGCCTTCGTTGTCGCCCCGGTTGAAGTCGGTGCTGGCGGGGATGCCGCTTTGCTGCGCGGCCTGCGCGAAGGCGTCGAGGATGTCCCAGTGCAGGCGCTGCTTCTCGACCCGCCACTCGCCGCCCTGGCGCGCGCCGGTGTCGTCGAAACCGGGGGCGGCGTGGAAGGCGTCGGCACCCTTGTAGAAGTCTTCGTGCTGCATGAAGTGCGGCAGGCACTCGGCCCAGCTCCAGCCGTCGTTGCCGAGCGCGCCCCAGTGGTCGTAGTCGCGCGCCTGGCCGCGCATGTAGATCATGCCGTTGATGCTGCTGCTGCCGCCCAGCACCTTGCCGCGCGGGTAGCGCAGCGCGCGCCCGTTCAGGCCCGGCTCGGCGTCGGTGTTGAACATCCAGTCGGTGCGCGGGTTGCCGATGCAACGCAGGTAGCCGACGGGAATGTGGATCCACGCGTAGTCGTCGTTGCCGCCGGCCTCGATCAGCAGCACGCGCTTTTTGCGGCTGGCGCTGAGCCGGTTGGCGAGCAGGCAGCCGGCGGTGCCGCCGCCGCAGACGATGTAGTCCCAGGTGATGTCGCTCATGAATTTTCAGGTGAAGTGAGGCTGCGATTCAGGGCGACAGGAACCAGTCTTTCAGCGGCCGGTCGGCCAGCCAGTCCACCCTTGTGCCGACGCGCAGGCGGGGCTCGGAGGGCAGGAGTTTTTGCGCTGCCTCGCGCGCGGCGATCTGCGCGTGGCCCTGGATCGCGAGCTGGCGCAACGACAGGCGCGGATCGAAACGGTGCTCGAACATCTCTTCGATGAAGAAGGTGTTGCGGCTGCGGTAGTCGCAGCCGTAGGACGAGCGGTCGGCCGACGCAGCGGTCAGCACGATGCGCGTGTCACGCGTCAGCTCGGGCAGGAACGAGCCCGAGTAGCAGGCCGACAACAGCACCAGCGTGGGCGTGTCGCCCAGCGGGGCCAGCGCACGCGCGAGCTGGCTGGCGGTGAGCGGTGCGAACTCCTTGTTCGCCGCGTTGACGCTCAGCACCTTCTTGTTCCCGTGGGTCGACACCAACAGGACCACCACGTCGTCGGTGCGTGCCTGTGCGGCGATGCGTTTGACCGTTTCCGCCAGGGCCTCCGGCCCGGCGAACGGGTAACGCAATGCGGTGGTCTGCAACTCATTGCTGTGCTCGTAACGCAGCGTCGGCCCGCCGAGCTGCGAGAACACGCGCGAGACGAGTTCGAGGTCGCCCTGGAACGCCTGCGAGGTGGAGTTCATCGCAAAGCCGGCGAACCAAAGGCGTCGACCCGTGACCGCCTTGGCGGCGGCTTCGGCCACCTGGTGCTGGCGCGTTGTCAACGCGGCGCTGGCGGCAGCCACTTCAGGCCGCTCTGGCGACAGGGCGCAGCCGGCCAGCAGCGCCGCCAGCACGGCCACGACGGTCCGCCCCGCCAGCCAACGCAGCCCGCCCGAACCGGTCCGAAACATCGAAACCCCTCCGTCAAATCGGCAGTGTAGGACGCGGCAGCAGGCGATCAGGCGGCCTGCCAGCCGGCGGCGAGCGCCTGCGTGATTCGGGCTGCAGGCCGGGCCTGGGCCAGCGCCACGGCTTGCCCGGCCCACAGTGACAGGAACTCGGCACGCCCCGCGTGCCCGGCCGCCTGTCGCATGGGGCGGGTCAGCGCGTTGGGGATCGGAAAGTCGGGCAGGTCGGCAGCCGCCAGCTCGCGCGTGAAGCGATTGGCCAGGCCGCGCGCCCAACGGCCGCTGAAGGCCCGCGTCAGCACCGTGTCGCTGTCGCGCGCCGACTGCAGCGCGGCGCGATACGCGGCCGAGATCGGGCATTCGTCGGCCAGCAGATACGCCGTGCCGGCCGCCGCGGCGCTGGCACCGAGCGCCTGCGCGGCACGCACGCCGCGCGCATCTGCAATGCCGCCGGCGGCGACCACCGGAATGCGCAGCGCATCGACCACCTGCGGCACCAGCGCCATGCTGCCGACCAGCCCTTCATCGCGATGGCCCATGAAGCTGCCGCGGTGCGCGCCGGCCTCGGCCCCTTGCGCGACCACGGCGTCCACCCCCAGCGCGGCCAGATGCTGCGCCTCGCGAACCTGTGTGGCCGTGCCCCAGACCTGGCTGCCCTGCGCCTGCAAGGCCAGGATGCGCGCGCGGCCGAGGTCGCCGAAGGTGAAGCTGAACACCGCCACGCGGGCGCTGCGCACAACCTCGAACTGGGCGTCGAAAGACTCCTCGAAGCGCTCGGGCAGCTGTGGCGGTGGCAGGCCGAGTTCCGCGTGGTAGCCGGCCAGCCGTTCGACGAAGGCGGCCGTTCGTGCGGCGTCGAGCTGCCACGGCTGCGGGCAGAACAGGTTGATGCCGAAGGGCTTGTCGGTCAGCACGCGGATCTGCGCGATGACCTCGGCAATGCGCGCCGGCGTCATGTAGGCCGCACCCAGAATGCCGAGCCCGCCGGCATGGCTGACCGCGGCCACCAGCGGGGCACAGGCAGGCTCACCGCCCATCGGGGCGAGCACGATGGGCAGCCGGATGCCGAGCTGCTGGCAGAACGCGTTCAATGGACGGCGCTCGCCAGGATCGGAAACAGCTTGACCAGCCCGTCGGACATGATTTCGACGCCGAGCGCGGCCAGGATCAGGCCCATCAGGCGCGTCATCACATTGATGCCGGTCTTGCCGAGCACGCGCGCGATGCGCCCCGACAGGCTGAAGGCGATCCACACCGACACGCCGATGACGACGCCGTAACCCACCAGCACGGCGAGTTGCCACCAGTGGCGCGTTTTCTCGGCATAGATGACCATCGTGGAAATGGTGGCCGGGCCGGTGAGCAGTGGAATGGTCAGCGGCACCACGGCGATGCTGGCGCCGGCGTCGAGCTTGGTGTCGGCCTCGCTCAGTTCTTCGCGGCTGGTGCCGGCCGGTTGCGCGTTCAGCATCTGCAGCGCGCTGATCAGCAGCAGCATGCCGCCGCCGACCTGGAACGAGGCCAGCGAGATGCCGAAGAATTCGATGATCTTGAGCCCGGCCAGCGCGCTGACGGCGATCACGACAAAGGCGCTGAAGGCGCTGACGCGGATGGTGCGCTGCCGCTGTTCGCGGTTGAAACCCTGGGTGAAGTGGATGAAGAACGGGATCACGCCGATCGGGTTCACGATGGCCAGCAGGGCCACCAGCGGCTTGTAAATGTCCATCCCTGATCGTAAACGCCCGCGCTGCCGATGGCGATGGCGATGGCGATGGCGACTGCGACAACGCCGCTGATCAAGCCGCGTCGGCAAGACGGCGCAGCTGCCGCAGATAGGCCAGGCCAGCGGCCGCGCGCGGCCCGTACCAGCTCAGCAGCTCGCCGTCCACCAGACGCACCTGCGCCTGCGGGCACAGCCGCTGCGCCTCGTCGATGTGCGCCTCGCCGAAGCGGTAGGGCTCGGAGCTGAGCAGCACCTCGTCCACCTCGGCCAGCCACGGCTCGTTGCCTTGCAGGGCCGGGTACCGCGCAGCACCTTGCACGCCGCCTTCGATGGCTGGCCAGGTGTGCCAGCCCACACAGGCCAGCATCTGCGCGATGTAGGTGTCGCGCGCCACCGTCATCCACGGGTCGCGCCAGATCAGGTACAGCACGCGCTGCGGCGGCCACGCGTGGTCACGGGTGAGCGCCAACTCACGTTGCAGCGACTCGCGCAACTCGGCGGCGCGCGCCAGCACGCCGGGCAGGTGGCCGAAGGCCTGCGCCATCTGCTCGAGCACGGCGAGGTTGTCTTCGGGCCGGCACGGGTGGGTGACCAGAACCTGCGGCACGAACTCGCGCACGGCTTGTGCGTCCTCGAGCCGGTTCTCGTCCACATTGACCAGCACGTGCGTGGGGGCCAGCCGGCGCAGCTTGGCCAGGTTCACGTTCTTGGTGCCGCCGACCTTGGCGATGCCAGCGACCGCCGCGGCCGGATGGATGCAGAAGCCGGTGCGCGCCACGAGGTGCTCGCGCAGGCCCAGCGCCACCAGCAGCTCGGTCAGGCTCGGCACCAGGCTGGCGATGCGCGGCTGCATGCAAGCCGGCTCAGAGTGCGTCGGTCGAATTGTCGGACAGGGCCAGGTACACCGCGCTGGTGCCGCGCAGGTAGACCAGGCCGGGCAGCACCAGCGCCACCGCGAACACGACGCCGCCGCCGACCAGCGCCGCTGCCGCATGCGCCGAGGAGCCGGCCGGCGCACCGGCGGCACCCAGGCTGCGCAGCCCGTAGCCGAACAGGCCCGCCATCAGTTGCTGCGCCGGCACGTCGACGCCGACCACCGCGATGCCCAACTCGGCCACCACGCGCCCGCCGACCATCACCACCGAGGTCACCAGCGCACCCACGCCCGCCGTCAACAGGCTGACCGCAGCCATCAGCAAAGCCACCGTGAGCAGGCGCTGGCGAATCAGCCCGGCGAGCTGCCGCACGATCGCGAACACGCCCGCACCAGACCACACCGCGGGTGCCACCAGCGGCACCACCACCGCCACCAGCGCCAGCAACGCCAGGCCGATGCTGACGACGCCCAGCGGCACCGCCAGCCCGAACAGCAGCGGGCCGACCAGCGGGCCGCTGACGGCCAGCCGGCTGAGCCACATCAGCCCCAACAGGCCGCCGGCCAGCGCGGCGTAGCCGGTTCCGATCAGCAGCAGCGCCAGCAGCAGGCGGTGCGCGGTGAGCAGGGAGGTTCGAATGGCGTCCGCGACATCGCGCACCGGCAGGCCGCGCGACTGGTCCATCACCAGCACGCCGGCCGCATTGCCGCCGTAGAACGCGACGAACAGCGCCGCACCGGCCTGCAGCGGACCCCACCAGCCGGCCCCTCGCGCCAGCGAGGCTTCGGCCATCGACACCAGCATGCCGGCGGTGGCAAACGTGGCCAGCAGCATGTACAGCGCCCGGAAGTTGCGGACGGCGTCCACGCTGCCCAGCACCAGGCTCAGTGCGTCCAGCGGGGATCGGGCGGCAGTGGGTGTTTTCATCGGCGCTGGTGGCGGGTGCGTCGCATGATAGCGGCGCATTGTTCGCCGCCCTTGGGGCCGAAAGCGCCATCCCCTGCTTCGAAAACAACACTTTGTATGACGCGGGTTTGCGAAGCCTTTGCGAACACGGAACTTATTCCTTGATAATGGAAATTCTGTGCTTGGACGCCGCGCCTTTTCTTTAATCGGTCAGGATGGGTAGAAGCTGCACAGGGCATCTCGGGCAATCAGCAGGACATCTGCAGGAAAGAAAGGCGCTCTCCATGGGCAACAAGCTTTACGTCGGCAATCTCGCATACAGCGTTCGCGACGAAGATCTCCAACAGGCATTCGCACAGTTCGGCACCGTCTCATCCGCCAAGGTGATGATGGACCGTGACACCGGCCGTTCCAAGGGCTTCGGCTTCGTGGAAATGGGTTCGGACGCAGAAGCTCAATCGGCCATCAACGGCATGAACGGCCAGGCCCTCGACGGCCGCGCCCTCGTCGTCAACGAGGCCCGTCCGCGCGAAGAGCGTCCGGGCGGCTTCGGCGGCGGCGGTGGCCGTCCGCCGGGCGGTGGTGGCGGCTTCGGTGGCGGTGGCGGGGGTCGCTCAGGCGGCGGTGGTGGCTTCGGCGGGGGGGGTGGCAGCGGCGGCGGTGGTGGCGGCTACGGCGGTGGTGGCGGTGGCCGCTCCGGCGGTGGCGGCGGCTACGGCGGCGGCGGCGGCTCTGGTGGCCGTTCGGGTGGTGGCGGCGGTGGCGGAAGCCGCGGCGGCTACTGAGCCCTCACAGTCCTTGAGCCGGCGTCAGCCGGTTCAACAAAAAGCGGTGGTGCATCAGCCCACCGCATTTTTCATGCCTTGTCTTGCCGTGGCTTTCTGCCGCGGCCGGCGAGCAGCTTGTCGAACAGCGGGTTGGGCAGCAAGCGCAGCAGCTTGGCCAAGACACCCATCTGCCACGGGATCACGCGGTAACTCGTGCCGGCGCTGATGGCTTCGAAGGCACGGTCGG
>JANNEI010000304.1:0-17717 GCA_031378565.1 Burkholderiales bacterium | reverse complement strand
GCAGCAGTTTATGAGCCACGTGATGCCCGAGACGGCACACAAGGTCAAACGCTACCGCGACGACGCACCGCTGTTCAGCCGCTTCCAGATCGAACACCAGATCGAGACCGCGTTCTCGCGCACCGTGAACCTGCCGTCGGGCGGCGCGATCGTGATCGACCACACCGAAGCGCTGGTCTCGGTCGACGTGAACTCGGCGCGTTCCACGCGTGGTTCCGACATCGAGGAAACCGCCACCCGCACCAACCTGGAAGCGGCTGACGAGATCGCGCGCCAGATGCGCCTGCGCGATCTGGGCGGGCTGATCGTGGTCGACTTCATCGACATGGAAGAGTCGAAGAACCGCCGCGAGGTGGAAACCCGCCTGCGTGACGCGCTGCGCCCCGACCGCGCCCGCGTGCAGTTCAGCAGCATCAGCAAGTTCGGCCTGCTCGAACTGAGCCGCCAGCGCCTGCGCCCGGCGCTCAGCGAAGGCAGCCACATCACCTGCCCACGCTGCAACGGCACCGGCCACATCCGCGACACCGAGTCCAGCGCGCTGCAGATCCTGCGCATGGTCCAGGAAGAGTCGATGAAGGACAACACCGCCGCCGTGCATGTGCAGGTGCCGGTCGAAGTGACCAGTTTCCTGCTCAACGAGAAGCGCACCGAGATCACCAAGATCGAACTGAAGCAGCGCGTGACCGTGCTGCTGGTGCCGAACAAGAACCTGGACACGCCGAACTACCGGCTCGAGCGCCTGCGCCACGACGATCCGCGTCTGGAAAACCTGCAGGCCAGCTACACGATGATCGAAGAAGCGGCTGAAGAAAGTGGCCCGACGCGTCGCGAAAAGGCGGCCCCGAAACAGCAGCCGGTGATCAAGGGCATCCTCCCGGAAACCCCGGCACCGATCGCTGTGCCGAAGCCAGCTCCGGTGGTGATTGCGGCACCTGCCCCCGTGGCGGCGGCACCTGCGGCCGCGCCTGCGGCGGGCGGTGGATTCTTCGGCTGGGTCGCACGCCTGTTCGGTGGTGGCGACAGCACGCCGGCGGTCGTCAAGCCGGCGGCGACAGTCGCAGCCGCTGCCGCCGCTGCAGCCACCAGCGAGGCCCGCGGCGAACGTGGTGGCCGAGGCGGTCGCGGTGGCCGTGATGGCAAACGCGGCGAAGGTCGCGGCGAGCGTGGTGACCGTGGCGAGAGCCGCGGTGGCGAGGGCCGCGGCCGTGGTGAGCGCGGCGGACGCGGTGGCCGTGGCGACAAGCCTGAAGAAGCCGGCTCGACCGAGGTCAGCCAGAGCCGCAGCGACGAGCGCGGCCCGCGCCCCGAGGCCAAGCCCGAAGCACGCGCTGAAGGCCGTGGTGAAGGCCGCAGCGACGGCCGTCGGGGCCCGCGCCCAGAGCGCGAGCCACGCCGACCCGCCGCGACGGAAGACGTGGCGGGCACCGAGGCTGCGCCGACGCAACTGCCGTTCATCGACACCCTGCCCGGTGCCGAAGCCGCTGAAGGTGGCGAGGCCCGCGAAGGCGGTCGAGGCCGCCGCCGACGTGGGCGCGGTGGGCGTGACCGCGATGAAGCGCGCCCAGGCGACACCCCGGATGTCGAGATGACGGTTGATGGCGCGGCCGGCGTGTCAGCCCCTGTCAACGGTGCCGCGGACATGGCTGCACCCGCAGACCAGGCCACGCTGGCATCGGGCACCGAGGACGGCGCAGCGCCAGCGGACACCGGCGAGCGGGACAGCCGCCGACGTGGCCGCGGCCGCGACCGCAACCGTCGAGAGCGCGGTGCGGATGACACGGCACCCGCGGCGGACAGCCTGGTCGCGTTTGCCGGCACCGACATTCCGTCGGTCGTGCAGGCTGCCACCACGTCTGCCGCGCCCGCTGCGATGGCCGAAATGGAGGAGGTTGCCAATGTCGCCGCAGACGTGGTGCATGAATCCGCCGTTGCGGTGGCGCCGGTGGATGCGCAACCTGCTTTGGCTGCAAACCCGTTGATCGCACCTGCGGCCACACCCGTGACCACACCAGCGGTGGTCGCACCGACGATCGCTGCGGTGCAGCCGCCGGTGCGCACAGAGCCGTTCGTGCTGCCGCTGGACCAGCTGCAAGGCGTGGCTGAAACCGCTGGCTTGCAGTGGGTGAATTCCGACGCCGACAAGATGCGGGCGGCCCGCGAAGCGATGGCGAACGAGCCCGTGGCGGTGCGCGTGCCACGCGAAGTCAGGCCGGTAGCCGCCGTCGAAGAAGGCCCGCTGGTGCTGGTGGAGACGCGCAAGGACTTGTCGCAATTCAAGCTGCCTTTTGAGCACCCCGCCGAGGGGATGCCGGAGAGTGGCAGAGCCACATTTCCTTGAGAGCGTTCCCAGGCCGACGACATGCGTCGTCCGCCCCCGGAGGGGGTGAGAAACACTTGGGGCGGCCCGGCGTTTGTTTCTCATGAGACTGCAGACGCTGCGTCACGGCCCGCCGCCCGATCGTCCGCAACGCCTGACCACGCCGCCGCGGCTCACGCCCGGCGGCGTTTTTCATGGGTGGACAAGAGTGTCATCTGCATCGGTGAGACCGGGCTCGCGTGGGCTTGACCGGCAACGAATCGCAACCCGATACTCTGCCTCTGCCCGACCGCGAGGAGTTCCATGCGGAGGGTGTTGATCGAAGGGATTCGGCGATGAGCAGAACCTGGTTTTCGCGCGGTCTGCGCGGCATGACGGCGCGGCGCATCCAGCTCGATCTGCTCCGGTTGAACTTTGCCAGCGGACCGCCCGACACCTTCGCCGACGGAGACTTCGGCGGCAATACCGAAAACGCACTGAAGCGCCTGCAAGCGGCAAGCGGCCTGCCAACCACCGGCGCGGTGGACACGGGCACCTGGTCGCAACTGACGCCCGATCCGTTGCCCGGCCTGTTTGAGCGCTGCCTCGGCCTGACGGCCGACTTCGAGGGCCACGGCTTCGGCCTGCTGCAAGGCAACTTCGACGGGGCCGGGCTCACCTGGGGCGTGATCGGCTTCACCTTGGCGAGTGGCGGAATCCAGAAGCTGCTCGCTGCGGCCCAGGCAGAAGACCCGGACATTCTCAACCGCCACCTCGGGCCATTGGCCTCGGAGTGGCGTGCCCTCGTCGCAAGACCGTTGCCGCAGCAGATTGCCGTGGCCGACGGGCTGAGCCTCGGCATCAGCAAGGCGTCGGTGAAGCCCGCGTGGAAAGATGCTTTCGCACGGCTGGGCGACGACCCGCTGATCAGGCGTTTGCAGATGGACCGCGCCTACGACGCCTACTTTGTGCCGGCCGTGTACCGGGCGCGCGACATGGCGCTGGTGTCCGAACTCGGCGTGGCGCTGGCCTTCGACGTTCACGTGCAGAACGGCGGCTTCAAACCCGACGCGGTCGCACTCGCGCGGCAGTTGAAGAATCAGGTGTCGGAAGCCGATTTGCGCATGCGCCTGGCCGACGCGGTGGCCGACGCCGCCAAGCCGAGATGGCGCGACAACGTGCGTCGGCGCAAGCGCGCCATCGCCTCGGGCAGCGGCCAGGTCAACGGCGCTGAGTACGTGTTGGCACCGTGGGGGCTGGGAGAGTTTCTGGCGGCGTGACGGTTGCGGCGTGCTGCCCGCCGCACCGAGACCAGCACCGGGAAGTGCGCTTTGAAACGAAAAAAAACGGGCCGATTTCTCGGCCCGTTTTACTGTCTGACGATGGTCGTCAGGTTTCAGCTTTTCGCGACACGGCGACGCACCGCACCGGCACCCAGCAGGGCCAGGCCCACAAGCGCGACCGATGAAGGCTCGGGAACCGTGATTTCCTTGATCAGCTTGGCCTGGACGGCATTGCTGAAGTCGGCAAAGGTTGCGGCCGTTGCCACAAAACCGCCGGCACCACCCTTGACGAAGTTGTCATAGTAGGTCGCCAAACCCGCCTCGCCGAGAATCACCAAGCCGTTGATCGTGTCGACACCACCTGCAATGGCGGCATTGCGGCCACCACCTGCTGCCGCGAACGACTGACTGTCGTTGTCGGCACCGTCACCCGACACGTCGATCACCTGGCGCAGTGATTCGAAGCCATTGGCAGCGCCGCCGACCTCGGTACCGAACTTGTTGAACGACAGCCCGATGGCGTCTTGCACGGCCGTGCTGCCAGCGAATGCACGCGAAGTACCGTTGATCGCAGCCGCGAACGCGTTGGCACTGGCAACGCTGTTGATCAATGTCCACCCCACCAACTGGCTTTGTTGACCAGCGCCCGACCATTCGATGTACGTCACAGCGATCGAGCCACCCTGGCTGGCCAAAATGGCGGCCTGCACGGCGGCGTTGTTGAACGCGTTGACATAGCCGCCCTTCTGCAAGTTGTACTCACCAGTGTCAACGCTGCCCGACACATCGACCAGCAGCATCAGTTCCAGTCCGACTGCGGTCGCGGAAGCTTGACCACCCACCATCAGGGCGGTGGCCCCAAATACCGAAGCAATCCAATTTTTCAGTTTCATGTTGTCCTCCAAAGGTTGGCAAAGAACACAGTCTTCGCGGGAACCCTTTAGCCATAACCGTGCCACCTTTCTAACTCCATGATTTTGAAAACTTTTTCCCAGGACGGGTGGTGATCGCGGACAGATTTGTAAATTTTCTCGACGCTCAATACAGTCACAACCGATCGAACGTTTGCGCCCGAACAGGGGGGGCGTTTCGGGGGTTCGCAGCCAATTCCCGGTAGGCGATACTCGCCGCATCCAGCAACACCGGCTTACCGGTGAGCGCCATCAGGGGGGCAGTTTCATGCACGGAAATCGGCACGTGGGACGGGTCGTCCTGGTCCTGGCTTTGTTCTTGTCGGCTTGCGGCGGCAAGGGTGACGGCGAGTTGATGGCTTCGGCCAAGGACTACCTGCAAAAGAAGGATCCGAAGGCAGCGACGATCCAGCTGAAGAACCTGCTTCAAAAGGACCCGTCCTCGGCGGAAGCCCGGTACCTGCTTGCCACAGCGCTGTTCGACAGCGACGACGCGACCGGCGCAGAAATCGAACTGCGGCGTGCGCTGGATCTGAAGCACCCCGAGGCGGCTGTGGCACCGTTGATGGCGAAGGTGCTGCTGGCGCTGCGCGAATACAAGAAACTGACCGACCAGTACGCCGGACTCGAACTTTCCGATCCGCAAGCGGCCGTCGCGTTGCAGGTTTCAGTGGCCACGGCGTATGCGGCGCAAGGCGCGCCCGACAAGGCACGCGCCGCGATCGGCAAGGCGCTGTCGATCGCTCCGCAATCGCTGCCCGCACAAATCGCCCACGCGCGCATCAAGGCAAGCGTAGGCGATGTCGACGGCGCGCTCGGCGTGCTCGATGAACTGCTGTCCAAGAACCCTGGCAGCGCCGAAGCCTGGCAGTTGAAGGGCGAGTTGCTGGTGGCCGGCAAGAGCAATCCGGCGGCAGCCATCGAGGCCTACAAGAAGGCTTTGGCGATCCGCCCCGACAACGCGCCAGCGCATGCGTCCCTGATCACGCTGTATTTCGTGCAACAGGACCAGAAGGCGGCCAGCCAGCAGTTCGAAGCGTTCAAGTCCGCCGTGCCCGGACACCCGCTGACCCGGTTCTACGATGCCCAAATGACCTTCGCGCGGGGCGACTACAAGCTCACGCGCGAGTTGCTTCAAGAGTTGGTGCGCGCCGTGCCCGACAACGCCAGCGTGCTGCACATCGCCGGGGCGACCGAGCTCCAGCTCAACTCGCTCGCGCAGGCCGAAACCTATCTGAGCAGGGCGGTACAGCTGCAGCCGAATTTTGTCGGCGCACGTCGCTTGCTGGCCAAGGTTTATCTGCGCTCGAACCAGCCAGCCAAGGCGCTCGCGGCGCTGCGACCCGCGCTCGAGAAGTCAGGCGTTGATGCCGAAACGCTGACGGTCGCGGGGCAGGCGTCATTGCTGGCGGACGACCCCAAGGCGGCGAACGGCTACTTCGGTCGGGCCGCGGCAGTGGGTCCGAACGACACGAAGGCACGCGCAGCGCTGGCCATGGCGCAACTGTCGAAGGGCAACGCGGACGCGGCTTTCAGCGAATTGCAGTCGATCGCCGCAGCCGACAAGGGCGTGTCCGCCGACATGGCGCTGATCAGCGCCCGCTTGGGTCGCAGGGAATTCGATGCTGCGATGAAGGCGATTGACGTGCTCGAAAAGAAGCAGCCCGACAGCCCGATTGCCGCCGACCTGCGCGGGCGCGTGCACGTGATGCGCAAGGATGCCGCCGCGGCGCGCAGGAGTTTCGAGAAGGCGCTGAGCCAGGACGCGCGCTACCTGCCCGCGATCACCAGTCTGGCAGCGCTGGATTTCATCGACAAGAAGCCTGAAGCGGCCAAGGCGCGGTTCGAGAATCTGTTGAAGGTCGATCCCAAGAACGTCCAGGCGCTGCTGGCCCTTGCAGAGTTGAAGCGGCGCACCGGGGGCAGCCGGGACGAGGTGGCCAAGCTGCTGGGCGACGCCGTGAGTGCCAACCCGGCTGACCCGCAGCCGAGGCTGCTGTTGATCGAGCACCACGTGGCAGGCGGCGACTTCAAGGCCGCGCTCACGGCCGCACAAGCAGGCGTCGCCACCGTGCCCGGCGATGTGGAATTGCAGGACCAGCTCGCGCGCGCGCTGATGAGCATGGGGGACATCAACCAGGCCGGCAGCACCTTCGGCAGACTGGCGGCGCAGCACGCGGAATCCCATCTGGGGCACCTGGGATTGGCCGAGGTGAACATCGCCAACAAGGACTTCACCGCTGCCGCCAAGAATGCGAAGCGAGCGCTCGAACTGGCACCGAACTCCTTGCCCGTGCAGCGCACGGCCATCATCGTGGCGATGCGCCAGAAGCGGCCGCAGGACGCCATCGCCGTGACCCGGCTGATGCAGACGCAGCAAGCCGACGAAGCGCTGGGCTTCATCCTTGAAGGCGAAATCGAAGCCGAGCAGCAACGCTGGGACTTGGCCGCCGCGGCATTCCGGAGGGCGACAACGAAACCTAATCCGGCGCAGGCACCGGCGCGGCTGCATTTCGCGCTCGTCCAGGCCAAGAAAACAGCGGACGCCGCCAGGTTCGCCGATTCGTGGTCGACCGAGCATCCAAAGGACGCGCTGTTCCTGCTCTACCTCGCCGACGCGGCATCAGCGCAAGGCGAGTTGGCGCTGGCCGAGAAACGCTATCTGCAAGTACTGAAGCTGCAACCGGAGAACCCGCTGGCTCTCAACAACGTGGCATGGATCATGATCAAGCAGAAGCGGCCGGGGGCCGTGGCACTGGCCGAGCGCGCGGTGAAGGCGGCACCCGGGCGGCCGGCGCTGATGGACACACTGGCATTCGCGCTTTCGAGCGAAAACCAGCATGCGAAAGCGATTGAGCTCGAAAAGAAGGTGATTGCGCTGGCCCCGGAAGCGCTCACATTTCGATTGACGCTGGCGAAGATCTACCTGCAGTCAGGCGACAAGAATCTCGCCCGTGCCGAGCTCGAAGCACTGTTGAAGCCGGGCAAGGACTTCATCGGCCGAGAAGAAGCGGCCCAGCTCTTCAAGAGCATCGGAAGTTCCTGAGCGCGGGTTGGGCGGTCACGAGTTGTTCAACCGCGGCGTCCATCCACTGCTCACGCTGCGCCATCGTCCGTCGTTGACCCGACGCTGCACATGTGCGTGTCTGACGAACGAGCGATTTTCCGGGCACCATCCCCCTAGCCAGGCATGGCTTTGCGCAGGCGAGGTGGTGCATACTGATTCCAGTGCCGAGGCCAAACGACGGGCATCGAATCGACGTGACAACCACCGCATCCTCCCTGGTTTCCGATTCTTCCTGGCACCTTCATGACCAGGAAGCCCGTTTGCTGGTCGAGCTTCTGCGAAGCTCGCGACTGGCCTTGCTGTACGGCCAGGCAGGGTCGGACAAAACCTCGCTCCTGAAGGAAGGACTGATGCCCCTGCTGCATCGCCGCTCCAGCGATCAGGTTGCACCAGCCCGCACGTCAGGCGTTGTCGTGCCATTTCCTGACCGGCGCAACCGCACGTCCGGCCGCACGTCGAAACGCAGACGTGAACTCGTCGTCTACTTCGACGACTGGAGCGATACGCCGCTTTTGGCGCTGCATGCACGCATCCACCTGGCAGCAGGCTCGAGCACGGCCGAACGGGCTGCGCCCCCGTTGCACCTCGCAGACACCTTGAATGTGCTGAGCAACCGGCTCGACGCCACCTTCATCATCCTGCTCGATCGCTTCGAGGAATTCCTGGAGGCTCCGCCGCAGCGGGAAGACATCTCCCGATTTGAGCGCGAGTTGGTCGAGGCTATCCATCAGGTTCGCTTGCCAGCCAACTTCCTGATTTCGCTGAACGAGGAGTTTCGCCCCCGGCTGTCGGGCCTGCGCGGCTGCATTCCGGGCTTCGACGATTTCTCGCTGAAGCTGCCGGGCGCGATGGCAACCACGCCGCCGCACGCACTGCCGCCGAACCCGGTACTGCCAGAGGCATTGGTGATCGAAAACCTGCCGGTGCTGACCGATTCGGTCATCTTGCCGACCCAAATCGAAGGCGCTTCTGCGCCAGCGAAAAATGGCGCTCGTCGGGCGAAGCTCAAGGTGCCGCGACCACCCCAATTGCCGATCAAGCGCGAGGATGTTTATGCGTTCATTGAGGCGACTCTGGCCCAGACAGTGCCCGAGGTCGTCAGCGACCCATTCGTGGCGGGCGAGCCCGTGGTACAGCCTGCGTTGGGGGAATGTGCCAGCGGCGCACATTCGGCAGACACACCGCCACCAACCGCGCGCGTGTCACCATCTCGACCTGACATGACGCTGGGCGAGGAGCCCGCGTCTGCCGACCTGGTATCGCACGCTTCGGCGGTTTCGAGGCCGCCACGAAACAAGCCGCCGATGACGCTGAAGCATGCCGTCAAATGGGTGGGAGAGCGGCTGCATCCGAAGCCGAAACCAAGACGCTGAACGGGCGGTCCGGATTGGCTTGCTGCGCGCAGACGATCTTTCAGACCAACCGCCGAAACCCGCCGTTGCCCGACGGACGCTGCCCAAGCTGAGCCACTGAGATCGAGTTCGATCCCAATTGGGTGACACCGGCCACCGCGCAACTAGCTGATTGTCTTTGCCTTGCGCCGCATTGCAAGCATGCCGATCATGGCCAGACCCGCGAGGGCCAGCGAACCGGGTTCAGGCACCTGGTTCAGATCCTTGCTGGAGATCGACAGGAGCTTCACGTAGTCGGCTACGGTGTCCAGCGCCGTTCCGCCGCTGGTGTAGGTGCTGTTGTAGGCGCTGACCAGCCACCAGCTTGAACTGATCGGGTTCAACCCGGCGTTGATCGCCTTGCTCTGGTTCACGACAAGGTCGGCGTAGCTGCCAATGAGCGTCCAGCCGCCAGCCACGAGGCCGGTACCGCCGGCAATGGTTTTTCCGGCGAGGGCGAGCGCCAGCGACGACGGGGCATTGATGCCGGTCCAGGCGAGAACGCTGATGTCGGAGTCTTTGGTACCACTCAGGTTCGTCCCGATGTAGCCCACCATGGCTGCACCCAGTGCGATTTTGCTGGCCCCGAAGTCAAACGCGATCAGGTCGGTGGAACCTTCGTTGTCAGTGGTGTGCATGTCGGAATTCGCATTCAGACCTTCAATGCGGTTGCTGACACCGAAGCCGCCGGAGTATTTGTTGAGTTGAGCTGTGTCCAGCGTGCCACCTGGGTTTTGGGCCGACCACGCAGTGCCTGTAACCACGGTGCTACCGGTGCAGTTGGCACCTGACTTCACGCTCCAGGCGTTGCCGAAATTGGTGTTGTTGCCACACGAGAAATCGTCGCTGTTCCAGGTCGATGCGGCCATCGCCCCTGAATTGGCCGCCAGAGCGCAAGCGGTCAAGACGAAGCGGGCAGATTTGGAGTGGATGTTGTTCATCTTTGAAGCCCGTGGTGATGCTGTCTGTGAAGGCAGAGCGTGACGCACGAAATTGAGCAATATCTGCGCCAATGAGGATTTCCCGTTTTTATTCAAGCACTTAGCTTGTAGGCGAAGCGGACGCAATCGGATGCTGTAAAAACATCCGACAGCTTGGCTAGCGCAATGTTCGAAGCAAACTCTCGGCGTCACGGGCGTTCTCGAACGATCGACCTGCCTTCAAGGCCGCTTCGAGTTCGTCGCGCGCCTCGTTCGTGCGCCCTGTCTGGGCCAACACGGTGGCCAGGTGGAAGCGGATTTCCGGGTTGGCGGGCGCACGCAACCGGGCATCGCGCAAAATCTGCAACGCCCGATCGGTCTGTCCATTCTGGAACAGCGCCCACCCCAGCGTGTCGATCACGTTCGCGTTGGCCGGACTTTGTGCCAAGGCCTGCTGCGCAACATCGACGGCACCCGGATCCTTCAGACGCAGCAGCACGTTGGCCAGGTTGTTGAGCGTTTCGGCGTCCTGCGGGAGCAGCTTCAGCACTTCCTCGTAGCCGGACCTTGCCAAGGTGAAGTTCCCACTTCGGGCGTGGTTGTCGGCAACCGCCTTGCGGACGGCCATGTCGCGCGGGTGAGCTTTCAGCCACTGCTCGGCGAGTTGCTGGCCCGCCTTCCCCCCATCCTGCGAGGACACCGCGCGGAAGAGCTTCAGCACCGTGTCCGACGAAGGCTCGAGCTGGTGCGCCCGGCGATACGACTCGATGGCTCCGGCGGCCTGCCCTCTGGACGTCGCAACGTCGCCGAGCAAGGCGTGCCCGATGGCTCGCTTCGGATTGGATTCAATGATTTGCCGTGCACGCTTTTCGGCCTTGGCGGGTTCGCCTTGACGCAGTTCGACTTCGGTCATCAAGGCCAGCGCTGGCAGATAGTCTGGGCGGCTCGACAAGCCCTTGTCCAGGCTGTACGCCGCGCCCGATGGGTTGTCGGCGGCGATCTGCAGCCGAGCAACCTGAACCTGCGATGGTGGGTCATAGGCAGCCAGACGGGTGGCGTGGGTCAGCGTGCTGCGCGCGCCCAAGGCGTCGCCGTTGGCCAGTTGGACGCGGCTGTGCGCCAGCAGGACCGCGACGCTGTCGGGCTCCTTGGCCGACAACGCCCTGGAAACCTCCAGGGCCGGCCCAAAGCGGCCGCCGCCCAGGTGAAAATCGACCAACGCCAGCCCGGCGCGCAGATCGCGCGGGCCGGCATGGTCATAGGCCTTTTGCAGCCAGCGCTGGGTATCGCCGAGCTGGCCGCGGATGCGGGCCAGGGTCGCCAACTCCATCAACACATCGACGTTCTTTTCGTCGCTCTTTTGAAGTGTGGCAAGCCGGACTTGCGCCGCCTCGAAATCGCGCGAGGCCATTTCGAGGCGGGCGAGATTCAACTTCGCAGGAATCAGGCTGTCGTCGAGCTTGACGGCTTGCTCGAGAGACGCCTTGGCACCGGCAAGATTGCCCGAACGTGCCTTCGCCATCCCCAGCAGGTTGTGAAAGCCCGCATCCAGAGGCTTCTGCCTGACCAGCGCTTCGGCCACCAGCACCGCCTTGGCGGTAGCCCCGTCGCGAAGATAGAGGCCGACCAGCGCCGCCCCCGCCGACGTCTGCGCCGGGTCTTTCCTGAACGCCGCTTCGAGCTGAAGCAAGCCGTCGCGGGACTGCCCTCCGCTGACGAGGCTCAAGCCGAGCGCGGCCCGCAGCTCTGGCGCGTCCTGCGTTCGCAACGCGTCCTGCATCAGTGCGGTTGCTTTGGCGTGGCGCCCCTGCGACATGTGCGCTGACGCCAGCAGCACCATCGCCTGCGGGTCGGCGGGCTGCGACTTGAGGTAGCCGTCGAGAAGCTCGATGGCACGGACCACATTGCCTTCGGAAAGATAGATCTGCGCCAGCAGCTTGGATGCCGCGCTGTTGCCCTGTGCCTTCTGGAAGAGCTCGAAGTAGGGTTTGGCCTTCTCTCGCTGGTTGAGGCCGAAGTGTGCCAACCCGTTGAGCATCAGCAGTTGTGGCCGGTAGCGGATGAAATCCAGCGGCACCGGGTCGATGAGCGACGTGACGCTGTTCAGCGCGCTGCGCGCAGTCACCGCGTCGTTGGCGCGTTCGGCGAGCAATGCCTTGAGATAGGCCCCGCGAGGTTCCTGAGGCGACAGCCGCCGCAATTCCGCCACGTCTTTCTCGGCCTCGCCGGACTGCCCCAGATCGACCTGCAGACCGGCGCGCGCGACCCGCGCCTCGATGTGCGCGGGATCGGCCGCCAGTGCCCGGTTGTAGGCGGCAAGCGCGGCGCGAAGATCGCCTTGCACATGGCCGATGGACCCCTGCTGATAAAGCGCCTCGGCCGACGCGGGCGCAATCGCCAATGCCCTGTCGACGGCCGCTTCGGCTTCGCGAAACTGCCGGGTGCGAATACGCATCGGGACCTCGGCCAGCCACACTTCAGGCAATTTCGAGTCGATGGCCCGCGCTTCATCGACCGACTTCATGGCGCTGCGCACATCGCCGATGTCTGCATACGCGCCGGCGCGCAACAAATTCAACTGGACCTGAACCGGGGGGGGAAGCCCTGCGGAACTGAACACAGGAAGTTCGACCAACGACTTCTGCTTGCCCTGCGCCAAGGCGGCACGCGCCAGGGGCAGCACCACCTCGGCTCGACTCACGCCGAGCCGCAGAGCCTCGTTCAGCGCGACTTCAGCTGCAACCACTTCCCCGTTCAGCAGCAGCGCCTTGCCGAGCAAGACCTGTACCGGCAGCATTTTCTTGTCGATCTGCAACGCGTTCTTCAGCTGCACGATCGCGCCGGCAATGTCGCGGCGCTCGTAGCGAGCCAGCGCGTCCTCGTAGAAGCGTGAAGCGGCATTGTCCGGCGCTGGATGCGCCAGGGTGGCACCCACGGTCAACATCGACGCCAGCAGCATCTGGCGGAGCCGACGGTTGCGGTAGCGGTCAGCGCAGCGAATGGACATGTTTCGGATTCTGCAAACGCTTTCAGGTGAAAGCGCTCCATGCTAATCGCGGCAGGCGCGCTCCGTACGCGCCGAGCCGCCGCAATGTGTGCGCTATGACAGCCATTGCAGGCCGAAGATGGATCGACCCCGTCTCGCAGTTGACTTACAGTCTGTCACAGAAAGGACCGGTCAAATCCGGATCCGTTGCTACTTCGCCTTCTCGGGGGGAGATTGCGAGGGCTTCAACGGTCGCGGAACGGTTCGCCCGAAATGCCAAATCTGCGCGCCAGTTCGCGAGCCCTGGTGACGGTTCTGATCCTGCAGGCATTGCTGCTTGCCCCGATCGCGGGCGGTGCCCCGGTGAGTCTCGCCGAAGCGCCGATCCCGCCGCCACAGCCTGCTGTGCCTGCCGAGATCGGGCGCGCGGCGGCGAACCGTGGCGGGCCGACGCCCAGCGACCTCTCACGCCCGGATGCCATGGCTGCCCGGAAGGCGACCCCGGCCGCGAGTGCCGGCTCGCAGGCGGCCGATTCTGTGCCAGCGGACGAGGCGCATGACGCAGCGGCGAAGTCCATCCGTCCGAAGGCGGCGTCGTCCGGACCGCAAACCGGCGGCAAATCCGCAGCAGCCGGAGCCGCGGTCGAGACGGCGGACATCGACCCCGACTTGAAAGAAGCGGCCAAGGCAGCCCGCGAATGGGTCCGCGAGGCCGTGCCCTGGGCTCAAAAATCAAATGCCAGCGACGCTGCGCCGGACCCTTCACAAGAAGCAGGCACCGGGGCAGACGGTTCTCTGGCACCGAACGGGGCTCGAGCCGGCTCAACCGGACCGAATGCGGCCGGCACAGCGGATCAGCGCACATCGCGCGGTGCTGCCCAAGCGGTGCAGGTGAACTTCGTCGGAGAGATCATCAAGGTCGTGAAGGACGTGCTCGCGCATCCGATGGCATGGCTGGTCATCGGCCTGATTGCCACCGGCAGCGTCGCGGTGTCGATGACCAAGCGACGCGCGAACCGGCGGTGGGGCCGGCGCAGTGCGCAGCCCGCAAGAGTCAGCGTGAAACGGCGGCGTTCCCGATAGCTGCGTCAGGGATCGGCTCGCCTGCGCTCGACCTGCACAGCAGCACCGAAAAGCCGATCAGGAAGAAAAGCAGAAAGGCTGTGCGAGGTGCATCCATCACGCTGGACAGCAACCCGATCAACAGGACCCCACTCAGAGATGCCACGAGGAAGGGTGCCATCGCGGCGTCGCGGCCAGCCACGCGAACCAGGCTCCGCAGTGTCCAGGCCATCAGCATCAGGAACGCAGCCAGCGCGACCGGGCCGCGTTCGACCCACAATTCCAGCAACAGGCTGTCGATGTGCCACGGCAGGAAATAGCCCTGTGCCGATGGAAACCAGTGGGCCATCCCGCGGGCGAAGTCGCCGTTGCGAAGCAGTCCTCGTGCGCCGTCAGCCTGCAGACGAAGGTTGGTGAATTCGGCCTCGGTCGCTGCGCCCAGCAGGGACAACTCGAAGACCGCCATCCGCGGCGCAAACCAGTCGCCCTGCGTCAGCGCTGGTCCCCTGAGCAACACCGACATGTGCTGCCAGGTGCTCTGGCCCGGCGCAATGTCGACCCAATTGGCCTGGCATTCACGTTCGTACAGAAGATGCAACTCGCAGACACCGAGGAACACACCGGCCTTCATTTGAACGCGATAGTCGAAATCGACGCGGTACTGCGTGCCTTCCAGCAGAGGCACGCGCTGGGTCAGCGAGTACAGGCCTTCGAGCTGCCGCTGCGTCGCCGGTCCGGACAGCCTGACGCCGTGAAGGCCGGCTGCCGAGGGTGCCGCGGGTGCCAGTCGCACCGCACCAGAAAACTCGTGCCCGGGGGCAAAGCGTGCGTAGTGCGCCGGCAGGCGACCGAGGCCGATTCCGAAGGCACGGTCCGACGGCTCGTGCAGCAGCGCCACACCCTTCGCCCAGTGGGCGATTCGGCTGCTCAGGTCGCGGTCGCTCTGGGCCAGGCGCTCGATCAAGAATGAGCCGGTCCACATCACCGCCAGCACCTCGATGAGCAACGCCGCCGCCAGGCCGCGGCCGGCTGCCTGACGCCAGGCGATCAACGGCAACCAGCGTGGCGCGCTGAAGCCCATAGCCAACGCAGCCAGCAACCCTGCCACGCCAGCACCCACGTAGCCATGCAGCGCAAAGCCCAGCACGACGGCACCAGCCGCCAGGACTGCGGTGGCGCTGGCGAGCAGCGCGCGCCGCAGCACCGTGGCGCTCGAACTCCCGCTCAAGTCGGGCCTCCACAACAGCACGGCAAGCAACAGCAGCGGCGCTGCAACGGCCAGGTAGACGCCGCGCGAAAAAGTCGTCAGGCAGGCATGACCCGCCAGCAACGTGAGCAGCGCGACACCTGACCATTGCAGCGGCGTCTTGGCCGACCACAGGCCCCAGGCCGCGAACGGCACCGCCATCGCCAAGTAAGCGTCGATGGCGGCACCACCGACATGCATCTCCCAAAAAAGTCCGACCGCACGGTACGGGCTGGAAAAGTTCAGCAGCCCCGGGTGGGCGATGCGTTCCCACAGAACCACGAACGTGACGACGGACAGGCCCAGGCACATGCCAATGCCCAGGCGGCGCATTGCACGCGGTGGCGAGGCCTGAATTTCGGCCTTCGTCAACGGCAGCAGGAGCAAGGCCCACAGCAAGGGCTTGAAGACGCGCAGGCTGTTCATCGGCTCGACATGCGACTGAAACCATCCAAAGGCAAAACCACCAGCGTCCGCGAACCCGCGCCAGAGGGCGAGCGAGCTGGCCGCCACGAACAGGCTGGCGCAAACGGCAACCATGACCGGCGTCGCAGCCATGGTGCCGCCGGCCACACCGCCGTCGGCACGCCGCGCCAGTCGGGCATGGCCGGCGGCGATGGCGCCGAGCAGCAGAAGGTCGAACTCCTCGAAGCTGAGCCAGCCCGACCAGGGTGAAAAATTGAGCAGCGGCAGGCACGCCGGAATCACCAGCAGCCACACGCCGGGCCGCCATGCCGCCAGCAAACACCAGCCCAGGAATGCGCTGAGAAGCAGGCCCGGCCACAGCGGGTGGTGGAATGCCAGCAGGGCACCGATGGCCGCCGCAGTGGCCGCGACCAGGGCGCAAGCCGGGCGAGCCAATCGGCTCATCCGAACCGCGTGCCCAGTGAACTTTCCCGAACCTATACGAGCACTTCCATGCAGCACGGATGCCCGAGGAAGGCTTGCGGGCTGGCGCTTGCACCGTACGCGCCGGATTGGAAAATCACCACCAGGTCACCCGGCTGCGACACCGGCAGAAGCATGCGGTCGGCCAGCAGGTCGAGCGGTGTGCACAGCGGGCCGACGACAGACACCGTCTCGACCTCAGCGGTGTGCACGCGGGTGCTGATCGTCACCGGATAGTTTTTTCGAATGACCTGCCCGAAGTTGCCGGATGCCGACAGGTGGTGGTTCAGACCGCCGTCGGCCACCAGGAACACCTGCCCGCGCGAGACCTTGCGGTCGAGGATGCGGGTGACGTAGATGCCTGCCTCGCCGACCAGGTAGCGGCCGAGTTCGATGACCAGCGACGCGTCCGGCAGCTCGGTCTTTGCGCGGTCGGCGATGCGGCCCAGGTTGTCGGCAATCGGCCGCAGGTCCAGCCGTTGTTCGCCAGGAAAATACGGGATGCCGAAGCCGCCGCCGAGGTTCAGGAAGCGGGTCGGGCTCGACGCCAGATCGGCCAGCCGCAGGGCCAGTTCATAGGACTTGAGCTGCGCCTCGCAAATCGACTCGGCGCGCAGGTTCTGCGAGCCGGCGAAAAGGTGGAAGCCCTCGAAGCCGAGCCCGGCAGCGGCGATCGTGCCGAGCAGGTCGGGAATCTGTTCGACATCGACACCGAACGGCTTCGGGCCACCGCCCATCTTCATGCCCGAGCCCTTCAGCTCGAAGTCGGGATTCACGCGCAGCGCGACGCGGGCCGGCAGCCCGAGTTCGGTCGAGATGGCGTCAAGCAGCAGCACCTCGCGCCGCGATTCGACGTTGATCAGCACGCCCGACGCCACCGACTGGCGCAGTTCCGCAGCGGTCTTGCCCGGACCGGCGAAGCTGATCTCGGCCGGGTCGGCACCGGCGTCGAGCGCAACCCTCAACTCACCTGCCGAAGCAACGTCGATGCCGTCGACCTGTGCGGCCATGAAGGCCACCAGCGCGGGCATCGGGTTCGCCTTCATCGCATAGTGCAGCTTCAGGCTTGGCGGCAGCAGCGCGCGCAGTTGCGCCACGCGCGCGCGCAGCAACGAGCGGTCGCAGGCATAGAACGGGGTTTGGCCGACGCGCGCCGCCAACACGCTCAGCGCGACACCGCCGACCACCAGCTCACCGTTGTCGACCGGAAACTGGTCCATCGACGCGTGGGTCGGGGCCTTCGGCGGGGATTGCGTTGGGTTGCCGGACATGGTTCTTCTTGCGAAGGTGGTGGGCGGCCCGACCTAGCGATGGAGCGGCGCGAGCCACTCGCCGGACAGCTGCTTGCGGTCGATCTTGCCATTCGGATTGCGCGGCAACGGCCCGCTGCGTTGCTCGATTCCGGCCGGCACCATGTAGGCCGGCATGCGGATGCGGCACTCGGCCAGCAACGCCGCACTGTCCAGCAGCGGGCTGCCCGCGGGCGCTGTGGCGATGACCTGGATCGCCTGGCCCAGCGTGGCGTGCTCGACGCCAAAGGCAACGCATTCGCCCACCAACCTGGTGGCGTAGAGAATTTCTTCCACCTCGGTGGGGCTGACGCGATAGCCCGATGTCTTGATCATCTCGTCGCGGCGGCCGATGAAGTACAGAAAGCCGTCGGCATC
>JANNEI010000617.1:0-4160 GCA_031378565.1 Burkholderiales bacterium | reverse complement strand
GCACGCTCTCGGGCAGCCATTTGGCCACGCTGGCGCAGCCACTGAGGCCGCAAGTCAACAAGAGGAAAACCAGCGCGCGCCAACGCGTGCTCGGTCGCATCATTTGCTGAGCAGACGCATGGCCCCGTCAAGGCCCGGCAGCGTGAGCGGGAACATGCGCTGGCTCATCAGTTGCTGCACCACGGCGATGCTTTGGCGGTAGCCCCACACACCTTGCGGTTCGGGGTTGATCCACGCAAATTTCGGGAAGGCATTCGTCAGGCGCTGCAACCACTCGGCGCCCGGCTCTTCGTTGTTGTATTCGACGCTGCCGCCGGGTTGCAGAATTTCAAACGGGCTCATCGTCGCGTCGCCGACGAAGATCAGTTTGTAGTCCTTGTTGTACTTGCGGATGATGTCCCAGGTGGGGAACTTCTCGCTGTAGCGGCGCCGGTTGTTCTTCCACATGAAGTCGTAGACGCAGTTGTGGAAGTAGAAGAATTCGAGGTGTTTGAATTCTGATTTCGCCGCGCTGAAGATTTCTTCCACCCGGTGGATGTGTTCGTCCATCGTGCCGCCCACGTCCATCAGCAGCAGCACCTTCACCTTGTTGTGGCGCTCGGGCACCATTTTGATGTCCAGCCAGCCGGCGTTCGCGGCGGTGGCGCGGATGGTGTCGTCCAGATCAAGCTCTTCCACCGAACCCTCGCGCGCGAACTTGCGCAGCCGGCGCAGCGCGACCTTGATGTTGCGCGTACCCAGTTCCAGGTTGTCGTCGTAGTCCTTGTACTGGCGCTGGTCCCACACCTTGACCGCGCTCTTGTTGCGCCCCTTGTCCTGCCCCACGCGAATGCCCTGCGGGTTGTAGCCGTAGGCCCCGAACGGGCTGGTGCCGCCGGTGCCGATCATCTTGTTGCCGCCTTCGTGGCGCTCTTTCTGTTCCTCGAAACGCTTCTTCAGCGTTTCCATCAATTCGTCCCAGCCCATCTTCTCGATCGCCGCTTTTTCTTCGGCGCTGAGTTCGAGTTCGAACTTCTTCTGCAGCCAGTCGAGCGGAATGTCCTGCGTGAAATCGGTCAGCAATTCGACGCCCTTGAAGTAGGCGGCGAAGGCGCGGTCGAACTTGTCGAAGTTGCTTTCGTCCTTCACCAGCGCGGTGCGCGCGAGGTAATAGAAATCGTCGACCGAGTTCTCGATCACGCCGGCCTGGATCGCTTCCAGCAGGGTCAGGTATTCCTTGACCGAGACCTTCAGCTTCGCGGCGCGCAGGGTGTAGAAAAAGTTGATCAGCATGGTGGGGCTCGGTCGCGTGGCATCGATGTTGGCATCTTGGACGGCTTCAATGGATCAACCTCGGTGCCAAGCGATACACGGCAAGGATAAACGTCGACCTCAGGACCGTCGCTTGGGGGCAGATGCAGGCGCACGCTCATGCACCTTGAGCCACCCGAAAAACTCCCCGTACCAAAGCTTCGAATTCCGCGGCTTCAGGATCCAGTGGTTCTCGTCCGGGAACCACAGCAGGCGGGCGTCCACGCCCTTGGCCTTCAGCGTGTTGTAGTAGGCCAGGCCTTGCCCGTCGGGCACCCGGTAGTCGAGCGCGCCGTGGATCACAAGGGTCGGGGTTTGCATGTGCTGCGCGAAGGCGTGCGGGCTTTGGGCGTTGACCTTGGCGGGGTCGTCCCAGTACCACGCACCCAATTCCTTGGCGTGCCAGGTGTAGGCGTCGTCACTGAACATCGCGGTCCAGTCGAAGCAGCCGGCATGGCACACATAGGCGTTGTAGCGGCCGGGTTTCACGTGGCCGTTCATCCACGCCACCATGAAACCGCCGTAGCTGCCGCCGCTGGCGTACACGCGCTTCTTGTCGACCCACGGCTTCTTGAGCAGCCAGTCGGTGCCGGCTTCCACGTCCTGCAATTCCAGTTCGCCGAAGCGGTGCGTGATGCTGTCCAGGAAGGCGTAGCCGAAGCCGCTGGAGCCGTGGTAATTCACACAGGCCACCACGTAACCCTGGGCCGCGAACAGCTGGTTGTTCCAGCGGTAGTGAAAGGTGTCGCCCGCCGCGGCGTGCGGGCCGCCGTGGATGCTGTGCAGGACCGGGTACTTCTTCTTCGCGTCGAAGCCCGGCGGGTAGATCAGCCACATCTGCACCGGGTCGCCGGCAGCGCCCTTGACCGTCACGTCCTCGAAGCTGCCGAACCGCAACCTCGCCATCCGGGTGTCGTTGAACTGCTCGATGCGCAGCGCCGCGCCACCGCTGCGCTGCGCGTGCACCCGCGTCGGGTGGTTCATCGCGTCGGCCGCCGTCACGACCACATCGTTCGCCAGGTCGAAACCGTGCACCCAGCCGCCTTGCACCTTCACGCTGGCGGTGCGGCTGTCGAGGTCGAAGCAGACCAGGTTGCAGCGGCCGCGGTCCTCGGCGGTGAAGTAGACCGTGCTGCCATCGGCCGACCAGCGCAGCGGCGCGTTGACCCCGTGGTCCCAGGCGTCGCTGAACAGCGCCCACGCTGCGGCGCGCTCCACCACGGCGAGTTGCGGCGGCATCGTGTGCCTGCGCCCCTGGTGGCTGGCAACGAAGGCGACGCGGGTGCCGTCGGGGCTGTAGCGGGGGGTCTCGAAATCCCAGGCCGCGTCGAGCGCCAGGCTGGTCGTCTTGCTGCTGCGCACATCGATCTCCACCAGCGCCTTGCAATGGTCGAGCTGCTTTTGCACCGCGGGGTCGTGCGCGAAAACGATGTGCCGACCGTCCGGAGAAACGTCGAACATGCTGGCATCGGCGTCACTGCGCGGCATCTCGAAGGCGCTGCCTTCGAACAGGTCGCGGACGCGGCCGGTGGCCATGTCGATCACATGCAGGTGCGGCACCCGGCCCATCGGCAGGTTGTGGTCCCAGTAGCGGTATTGCGCTTCGCTGGTGGCGTAGCCGGTTTCCTTGCGGTCCTTGAATTCCTTGTGGCGCCTGGCCTGCGCCTTGGCACCTTTTGTGTCGGGCCAGACCCAGGCGATGAAGGCGATGCGCTTGCCGTCGGGAAACCACTTGAAGGCGTCGATGCCGGGCGCGAAATCGCTGACGCGGCGCGCCTCGCCGCCATCGGGCGCGATCACGTACAGCTGGGCGGTCTCGTCCTTGTGGCCCTGCTGTTCTCGCTTGGCGACGAAGGCGATGCGATCGCCTTTGGGCGACCAGGCGGGTTGGCCGTCTTTCTCGCCGGCGCTCGTCAATCGGCGCGGGCCGCCGCCGAAGGTCGAGAGCAGCCACAGGCTGGTGCTGCTCTTGTTGTCCTGCATCGAAAAACTGGCGACCGAGCAGACCGCTTGTGCGCCGTCGGGAGACAGCGACAGGCCGCCGATGCGCTCCATCGACCACAGGTCTTCGACAGTGATGGGTTTTTTCTTCTGGGCCATGGCTGCTGTCGGTGGGGTTGAATGACGGGGCGATGAACGGGCCGGACCGAACGATCAGCGCGGGCGGTCCAGCTGCCAGCGCAAGTGCGTTTTCACGGTCGGCCATTCGCTGCCGATGATGCTGTAGACCGCGGTGTCGCGCAGGCTGCCGTTGCTGGCGCGCTGGTGGTTGCGCAGCACGCCGTCGAGTTTTGCACCCAGGCGTTCGATGGCGCGGCGGCTTTGCTGGTTGAAGAAGTGGGTGCGGAACTCGACCGCAATGCAACCGAGTGTCTCGAACGCATGCGTCAGCAAAAGCAGTTTGCATTCGGTGTTGAGCGGGCCACGCTGTGCGCTGGTGGCGGTCCAGGTGGAGCCGATCTCGACCCGCTTGTGGATCGCGTCGATGTTCATGAACGTCGTCATGCCGACGGCAAGGCCGCTGGCGTCGCGCACCGTGAACGGCAGCATCGAGCCGCTGGCCTGCAAGGCAAGCCGCCGCTCGATCTCGGCGGTCATGCCCTCGGGCGAGGGGATGGCGGTGTACCAGAGCTTCCACAACTCGCCGTCGCGCGCGGCTTCGGCGAGCGCGGCGGCGTGCTCGGCCGACAGTGGCTCCAGCATGGCGTGGGTTCCACGCAGAGACTCGGGTTCGGCAAATCCCATGCGCGAGTCGTCAGGGTTTGGCGGCACGCCGCGCGCGCCAGGCCCGCGCCAGCCGTATCCCCAGTCCCCCGCCCAGCCCGACCAGCACGATGCCGATCAGCACATTTGTGCCGTAGCCGGGTTCG
>JANNEI010000594.1:0-8239 GCA_031378565.1 Burkholderiales bacterium | reverse complement strand
GCCGCTCGAACTGCGGCCGCTCGAAGTGCCGCCGATGATGCTGCTGACCCTGGTCGAAAACGCGATCAAGCATGGGCTGAATCCGCTGCCCGAAGGCGGCAGCCTGCGCGTGCAGGCACGCCGCGAAGGCGAGCTCGTTTGCATTGATGTCGCCGACAGCGGCCGCGGCTTCCACGCCACGTCGGGCGGTGGCACCGGGCTGGCCAACATCCGGGCCCGGCTGGCCGCGATGCATGGCGACGCGGCCAGCCTGGCGCTGGCCGAGAACTATCCGCGCGGCGTGACCTCGACCTTGCGGCTGCCGGCAGTGAGCGGCGCATGAGCCGCCGGGCCGCTCCCAAGGCGAATTCCGGAGGCCGCAGGCCGGAGGATGCCCAATGACGCCGCCGCGCTTTACCGTGGTCGAAAGCGCTGCCGGCGCGGCGGGGTTTGTCGCCTCGCTGGCGCACCGCTTTAAGCCGAGTTTGGTGCTCTGGGCCTTCGGCCTGATCCTGGCGCAGCGCACGCTGCTGCAGTTGCAGGTGCAGCGGGACGTGGAGTTCCACAAATCGGAGCTGCTGATCGATTCGCTGGCCATCGTCTGTTTGATGGTCGCTGTCATCGTCGCCGACGAGGCGGTATCGCGCGGTGTGCCGCGCATGCGCGCCTACCTGTGCGCCGTGGTGCTCGGTTGCGCGACAGCCGCATGGGGGCAATGGGAACTGCGCGTCCTGCTCGGCTGGGACGCGGTGGCAAGGGCGGACGACGACGGCTGGTTCGAGCTGACGCAGCCGCCGCAGGTGTTCTTCCACCTCCTGCTCGTCAGCGCGGTCGCCTGCTTCGTCTACATCAACCGCCGCACCGCGCGAGCGGCCGTCGCGCGTCTGCGCGCCGCCGAACTCGGGCGCGCGTTGTCGCGCCGGCGCACGCTCGAATCGCGCCTGCAGGCGATGCAGGCGCGGGTCGAGCCGCAGTTCCTGTTCAACACGCTGGCCCAGGTGCGCGAGTTATACGAGCAGGACGTCGTGGTGGCCGGCCGCATGCTCGACGACCTGATCGCCTACCTGCGCGCCGCGCTGCCGCACCTGCGCAATTCGAGTTCGACCCTGGGCCAGGAGATCGCATTGGCGCAGGCCTACCTCGACATCATGCGGGTGCGCCTCGGCGACAGTCTGCGCATCGACATCGACGTGCCCGACGCTGCAAAGAGCGCCCGCATGCCAGCGATGATGCTGCTGCCGCTGATCGACGACGCACTGGTCAATGGCCTGCAACCGGCTGGAGCGGGCGGCTCGATCCGCATCGTTACCGAAGCGGCGGCCGACCGCCTGCGGGTATCGATGTTCACCAGCGGCGGTGACTTCGTGCCTGACGGCCAAGACAGCCACCTTGACGGCATCGGCGAACGGCTGCACGCGCTGTACGGCGGCGACGCCCGCTTCGAATTCGAACGCACGCGCGAGCTTGGCACGCGCGCGATCCTGGAGATCCCGTATGAAGACAGCGACGGCAGTGATCGCTGAGGACGAGCCGCTGTTGCGCGCCGAACTGCGCGAGACGCTGGCCGCGCTGTGGCCGGAGCTGGTGGTCTTGGCCGAGGCCGAAGACGGGTTTCAGGCGATGCGCGCGCTGCAGTCGCACCAGCCGCAGTTGCTGTTCCTCGACATCGAGATGCCGGGCATGACCGGCCTCGAGGTCGCTGCGCAGGCGAGCCGCAAGTGCCACGTCGTGTTCGTCACCGCCTACGACAAGTACGCACTGTCGGCGTTCGAGCAGGGCGCGGTCGACTATGTGCTGAAACCCTTCTCGGCCGCGCGCCTGGCGTCCACGGTGGCACGGTTGAAGGAGCGTCTCGACAGCACGCCAGCCGACCTCGACGGCCTGCTCGCGTCGCTCGCGCAGCGCGACCCGGCGACCAAGAACCACCTGCGCTGGGTGCGCGCCTCGCAAGGCCAGAACGTGCGGCTGATCACCGTCGAGGAGGTCTTGTTCTTCGAGGCCGACAGCAAGTACACGCTGGTCGTCACTGCCGATGGCGAGTCGCTGATCCGCAAGACGATCGCCGACCTCGTGGCGGAACTCGACCCCGAGCTGTTCTGGCAGATTCATCGCGGCACGGTGGTCAATGTCAACGAGGTCGCCGCCGTGCATCGCAAGGGCAACGGCAGCCTCGAGGTGCGGCTGAAGCGCCACGCGAAGACGTTGGCTGTTAGCTCGACCTATGCGCACCTGTTCAAGCAGATGTAGCGCGCATCTCGGTGCGGCGGTGGCGCTGTGCGCCTCCTTGGGCTGGGTGTTCGCGCCTGCGGCGCGGGCGCAGGAGACGACCCTGGAGCGGGTCGTCGTCACCGGCTCACGCATTGCGCGCGCCGATGCCGAGACGGCGTTGCCGGTGCAGATCATCCGCCGCGACGAGATCGAGCGCAGCGGCGCTTTCAGCGTCGAGGAACTACTGACCCGCATCAGCGCCAACTTCGGCGGCTTCAATGAATCGATGGGCATCGGCAACGCGGAACAGCCGGGCTATTCGGGTGCATCGCTGCGCGGCTTCGGCACGCGCGCGACCCTGGTGCTGCTGAACGGCCGGCGCGTTGCCAACTACGGGTTCAGCGGCGAGGGCGGCATCGGTGTCGATCTGCACGCCGTTCCGTTGGCCGCGATCGACCGCATCGAGGTGCTGAAGGACGGCGCCTCGGCGATCTACGGCAGCGATGCGATCGCGGGCGTCATCAACTTCATCACACGGCGCGACTTCCGCGGCGCGGACGTGGGCGTCACGCGGGCGTATGCGCAAGCCGGCGGCGGCGCGCGCGAGCGCGAGACGCTGACGCTCGGTGGCGGCGATACCGCAGCGGACGGCTTCAACGTGTTTGCCGTGATCGACCATCGGCGCCAGCACGCGTTGGCAGCGCGCCAGCGAGCGTTCGCCGCCACCAGTCACCGGCCTGAACTCGGCCTCGACGGCACCACGCCCCCGTCTTTCCCGGCCAATGTCTTCGTGGCAAGGGACGTGTTCGTCAACCCGGCAGCGCCTGCGTGCACCGAATTCACCGTCTTCATGCTCGGCGGTTGCTGGTACGACTACGTGAGGCAGAGCGACATCCTGCCGCCATCGGAGAACCTCAGCCTGCTGGCACGCGGCGCATTGGCGCTGCCTGACCGTGGCGAGGCCTATGCCGAGCTGCTGTGGTCACGGCAGCAAACGCGATTTGCCAGCTCGGCGACACCGGTGGGCCGTTTTGCGATACCCGGCGGCAAGCCGCTGGTCGTTCCAGAGAGCAGCCCGTTCTACCCGACGGGCCTCGGCCTCACCGGCGACATCGTCAATCCGCGCTACCGCACCGTGCCGCTGGGGCCGCGCGCGACGGACATCGCGACCGATCAATGGCGTGCGCTGGTGGGCTGGCGCGGGGCAGTCGCCGGTTGGGAGATCGACACCGCGCTGGCCCGATCGACCGGCCGTTCCACCAGCGACCATGTGAGCGGCAACGTCGATTCGGTCAGGCTGGCCGACGCTTTCGCGACCGGCCTCATCAACCCGTTCGGCGACTCGGGGCCACAAGGCAATGCGCTGCTCGCATCGACCCAGACCCAAGGCCGCTCGCGCGAGGCGCGCGGCACCACCGACAGCATCGATCTGCGCGCCAGCCGCGATATTGCATTGTGGAGCGCAGGCGCGGTCAGCCTCGCCGTCGGTGTCGAGGCGCGCCGCGAAAGACTCGAAGATCGCGCGACCGAACTCAACGATCGGGTCGTCGGCGGCACGTTCCTGAGGCCGAAGATGGGCGCACGCGAGGCGCAGTCGCTGAATGCCGAACTGGTGTTGCCATTGGTGCCGACGCTCGATGCGCAGCTTGCCTTGCGCACCGACCGCTACAGCGACTTCGGCACCCACACGAGCCCGAAGCTGGCCTTGCGCTGGCAGCCGGAGAAATGGCTGCTGTTTCGCGTCTCGGCGGGCACCGGCTTTCGTGCGCCGTCGTTGCCCGAGTTGTACTCTGCGCAATCCTCTCTTGCTGTGCCAAGCCAGGGGCCGGACCCGAAGCGCTGTCCGGTCACGCAACTCGACGCAGACTGCTTTCCCGAGTTTCCGGTGCTGAGCGGCGGCAACCCGGCGCTGCAGCCCGAACGTTCGCGCCAGGCGTCGATCGGCCTGGTGTTCGAACCGATCGAGGGTGCCTCGATCGGCATCGACTGGTGGCGCCTGAGCTTGCGCAACACGATCGGCACGTTGACGGAAGACGTGATCCTCAGTGGCGACGATCGTTACGAGGGCCGCAACATCGTGCGCGGGCCGGTCGATCCGGCGTTTGCGAACCTGCCCGGCCCGATCACGCAACTGATCCAGATCAACGAAAACGTCGGGCACCAGACGGCTGCGGGCATCGATGTCGATCTGCGTTATCGCTTTGCAGCCGGTGCGGCGGGACGCTTCACGCTGGAGCTGTCGGGGAGCTATCTGGCCGAGCAGCGAAGGTTCAATGGGACCATCAACAAACAGTTGGTCGGGCACTACCCCGGCGGCCCGCGCTGGCAGCACGCGCTGACGCTCGGCTGGGAGCGCGCGCAGTGGAACGCGACCGTCGTGCAGACCTGGCGCGGCGGTTACGTCGATGCGAACCCTGGTGCCGATGGGGCCGAGCGCAGCGTCGCTGCCCACCACGTGTGGGATGCGCAACTCGGCTACCGCGACGCGGGCGGGTGGACGCTCGCCGTTGGCTTGAAGAACCTGTTCGACCGCGACCCGCCCTTCACGAACCAGGGTGACTCCTTTCAGCAAGGCTACGACCCGAGTTATGCCGATCCGCGTGGCCGCGTCTGGTACGCGCGCGCCGGATATCGCTGGCGCTGAGGCGCGCCGTTCGTCGGCACCTGGGCGGCATCGAGCCACGATTTCCGACGTTCGTCGCGCACGCCTCGCAAGGGCATCGATGCGAACCTAGTCTGTGCGCAGGTCGAACGGTTCGGTCTGTCGCGCGGTACCCGGGCGGCGCGTTCCTCAGCCGCGAAACGGCAGTTCATCTGGCAATTACCCGGAGGCAATATGATCCGATCCAACTCGTTGCAGTCAGCCGCGCTCCTTGCAGCGATCGCAGTGCTCGGCGGCATTTCGGTTTCCTCATGTGGCGGTGGCCAGAACGACCCGCTTCCTCCTTTGCTCGATGCCGACGGCTGCACCACGGCACAGGCCGGGCCAGTCGACACCCCGGTCTGTCGCGGCAAGGCGAACTTCCGCGACCGGGCCCTCGCGGATTTGGGTGGCAATGGCCGAGCGTGTTCGGACTGCCACATGGTCTCCGAGAACTTTCAGCTGACCCCGGCGGCCGCGCAGGCAAGGTTCGCGCAGATGACCACGACGGGCGTCGACGATCCGCTGTTCCGTGCGATCGACGCCGATGACTTCCGCGTCAACGGCGCGGCGGCGCACGACTTCACGAACCTGACGCAACTCGGCCTGGTTCGCGTCACGATCCCGCTGCCCGCGAACGTCAAGCTGCTCGACTGCGGGGCGACGGTGCCGTGCCCGGCATCGGCCCTGCCGACCAGCGAGACCGTGGCCGACGTCTGGCGATCGACTCCTTCGATCTTTGACGTCAAGATCACTGGCCCCGATGGCGTCGCTCCCGCGTCGCCGCGAGCGCCGAACCTGAGCGGCGGTTATCAGCTCGACGGCCGCATCGACACGCTACAGAACCAGGCGCTGAGCGCGCTGCGCAATCATGCAGGAATCACGGTCGATCCTCCGGCAAGCTTCCTGGACGATCTGGCGGCGTTCCAGAGCGCGCAGTTTTCCGCACCAAGCGTCAAGGCCCTGTCTGAGGCGATCGCTGCAGGCACGAGCCCGCTGCCCGATCCCGATCCGGTCTTGAACGATCTGGAAACGACAGGCAAGTCTATCTTTAACCGGTCTTGCGCCCAGTGCCACGGCAATGTGGGCGACCATCCGAGCGGCAGCACGCCGCTGATCGCACTCGTCCGATACCACAACATTTTCGCCGCCTGTCCCAGGCCAGTCGACAACGTCAGCCCGCCGCGCTTCTCGTTCGCGGCGTGCAGCCCGAGCCAGATGAAGAACGTGCGCACCTATCAGGTCACGAACAGCGGCGCGCCGCCAAGCGGAACCGCGTGCGGCGGCGCCGCTCCCCAGCCCGCCTGCGTCACCCGAATCACGACGTCGGACGCGGGCCGCCTGCTCCTCACCGGCTACCCGCTCGCGGGTGGCCAGGGCGACATCCAGGCCATGGACATCCCGAGCCTGCGTGGAATCAGCCGCACCGCGCCGTACTTCAGCAACAACACAGCGGCGACGCTCGAAGAAATGCTCGAGCACTACAAACAGTTCTTCAAGCGCGTACGGGTACAGAACCCGGCTGCTCCACTCCTGACCACGCAGCCGGGCGTCGCGCCACCAGTCATCGACCGTCCGTTCACCGATGCCGAGGTTCCGGCGCTGCTCGCGTACCTGCGCAAGCTATGACCGCGAAGTTGCCATGCAGCCCGGCGTTCGGCCGCCTGCTGCGAAACCCAAACCCAAAAGGAATGCCATGAAACTATTCAGACTTTGCGGCCAGCTTGCAGCAGTTCTCGGCTGTGGACTGGCGCTGCCGGCACACGCGGCCCCGTCGCTCGAGACGATCAACGGCATCGTTGCCGGTGCCGGAAGTTGTGGGAGCTGGGGGCCGGCGCCCGAGCTGTCGTTCTTCACCTTCGCACCGGCCAATGTGGCGGTTGGCGGCATTGCAGGCTGTGGCTACAGCGGTGGCTACCGGACGCAGTCGGCGGCGATCGGATCGGTGACCCAGCACGACAGCTTGGGGCCCGTGATCCTCGGGCCGCCGCATCTTTCACCCGGCTTCTACAGCGGGACGGCCGATTCCAGTGCAAGCTACGGGTCGCTGGGCGCAGCGGCCCAAGGCAGCATCGCGGGCGGTGTGCCGCAAAGCAATCTCGCGCTTTTCGACTCGGTGAGCGCGGCGACGTTCTCAGACACCTTGACCGCCACCAGCCCGCTGGTGGCCAGCAGCAGCGCGGGCTCGGTGCGTTATCAGTTTCGGGTCGACGGCAGCATGAGCTCGCTCGGCGCACCCGGGCCGTTCCTGTTCGGCGAGAACTACACGGTGCTCGATGTGCAGCAAGGCAACGGGCCGGTCTTCGAAGTGTTGAACGCGCATGTGCGCCGCGGCGGGCTGGGCACGATCACCAACGCGGTGCCCCCGGCAGGTTGGTCCACCAGCACCGGCGTCCTGAGCGGAAGCAGTGTCTTCAACAGCGTGGCGATGCCCATGGTGTGGGGTCAACCATGGGATGTGAAAGTGGGTCTGCTGGCTTGGGCCTACGGCACGGCGGACAACGAGTTCCTGAACACCGCCACGCTGAGCGGCTTTGAGTTCTTTGACGCCAACGGCGTGGCCGTCAGCGACTTCAGCCTCAGCTCGGCATCTGGCACGGACTACCTCCATCCGGTGCCCGAGCCGACTGTGGCAGCCCTTCTGCTGTTGGGCATCTCCCTGATGGCGCGGGGCCGGCTGAGCACCCGGTGTTGATCCGTCAGCATGGTGTACCGAGCCGAGATCGCCCATTTCCTGTCAGCTTGCGAGCCAGGTCTTGAACGCTGCGGCGCGCTCCTGGCTCACCGCGACGTTGCCCGCCAAAGCCGGCCGCAGCTGGACCTTCAACCGGCCCTTGCTTGCCGGCACGAACCGCGACACCGCCGTGGCCGCCATCAGCAGTTGGCGGGTGGCGCGAAAGAACTGCGCCGGGTCGTTCGACTGCAAACGCGAGCTGTCGAGCGACACCACACAGGCCATCTGTTCGACCGGCAAGGCATGGAACCGCGCGCCTTGCGGCCCAGATCGGCTCGCTGTATCACCTGATCCTGGAGAACGTGCAGGCCTCGACGGGCGTCAAGCTCGCCCATGTGCCGCACAAGGGCAATGCCCATTGCTGCAGGAGATCGGCTGCGGCCAGGTCGACTTCGCGGTGCTGGTGGACAGCGCCGCAATGGGCACGCAGCGCTCGGACCTGCTGAAGAACGTGCCGGCAGCGAGCGAAGACCAGCCGCCGCCGCTCACGTGCGGTCAGTCAGTAACGCGTGATCCGATCGCCTTCGACGCGAACCCGGTCGCCGACCCGCAAGTCCACCGCCTGCGCGTAGTCGAAGTTGCGTTGCGATCCGTTGTCGAATCGGATGGCGACACGGGTCAGGTCCGGCGCAGATTGCTGCTTCTTCTCGATCTCATTGCCGATCAGCGCCCCGCCG
>JANNEI010000589.1:0-1805 GCA_031378565.1 Burkholderiales bacterium | reverse complement strand
GTGCACGGTTCGCACACCGACACCGGCAAGCCGCTGCTCGCCAACGACCCGCACCTGAAACTCAGCGCGCCCGCGCTGTGGTACTTCGCGCGCTTGGAAGCGCCGGGTTTCAAGGTGGCCGGCGCGACGATGCCAGCGCTGCCTTTCGTGGTGCTGGGCCAGAACGAACACATCGCCTGGGGCTTCACCAACACCGGGCCCGATGTGCAGGACCTTTACCTTGAACGCCTGCGACCCGACGCGCCCGACCAGTACCAGACGCCCGACGGCTGGGCGCGCTTCGAGACCTTCGTCGAGGTCATCAAGGTGAAGGGGCAGGCCGAGCAGACTGTGACCGCGCGCAGCACCCGCCACGGCCCGGTGATCTCCGACGCGGGCGCTGCCTACGACGGGCTGGTCGGACCCAAGGCCAAGCCGACCTACGCCCTGGCGATGCGCTGGACCGCGCTCGACCCCGACCCGAGCACGCTGGACGCCGGCATCGCCTTCAGTCAGGCGACCTCGGTGGCCGAGTTCATCACGGCGTCGGCGGGCTACGTGGCACCGATGCAGAACATGCTGGTGGCCGACCGCGCCGGGCACATCGGCATGGTGTCGGCAGGCCGAGTGCCGCTGCGCAAGCCCGACAACGACCTGAAGGGTCAGGTGCCTTCGCCAGGCTGGGACGCGCGCTACGACTGGGACGGTTTTGTGGACGCGGCGCAAACCCCGCGCGAAATCGACCCCGAGCGCGGTTGGATCGCCACCGCCAACCAGCGCATCCATCCGCTGGACTATCCGCACTACATCACCAACGAATGGGCGGTGCCGTACCGCATGCAGCGCATCGAGCAGATGCTCAAGGCCAAGCCCAGGCACAGCCTCGACAGCCTGCGCGAGATGCAGTCGGACGTGCTGTCGCTGGCCACGCAGCGCCTGCTGCCATTTGTGCTGAAGGCGAACTCGGCGCATTCGCTGGCCGCCGCCGCGAAAGCGAAGCTGGTCTCGTTCGACGGCACGATGGCCGCAGACCAGGCCGCGCCGCTGATCTTCTTTGCCTGGGCGCGTCACCTGACTCAGGGCGTGTTCGCCGACGAGCTGGGCCCGGCCTTGTGGGAGCGCACGGTGGGCGGCCGCAGCTACCGCGACGCGCTGGAAGGCGTGCTGGAGCGCAACGATTCTTGGTGGTGCGACGACAAGGGCACGCCAGTGGTCGAGACCTGCGCTCAGCAGATCGACATCGCCTTCACCAAGGCGCTCGACGAACTGCAGGCCGCGCACGGCACCGATGTTTCGAAGTGGCAATGGGGCGCGGCGCATATCGCTCGCTCAGAGCACCGGCCGTTCAGCAAGGTGAAGCCACTGGCCAAGTGGTTCGAGCTGCGCACGCCTGCGGGCGGCGACACCTACACCGTCAACGTGTCCCGCGTGGGGCTGAAGCCCGACAGCACGACCGGCGAGTTGTACCTGGACGAGCACGGCCCCAGCCTGCGCGCGCTCTACGATCTGGGCGATCTGTCGAAGTCTCGCTTCATCCATTCGACCGGCCAGTCCGGCATTCTGTTTTCGCCGCTGTACCGCAGCTTCGTCGAGCGCTGGGCGAAGGTGGAGTACGTGCCGGTGTGGGGCGGGGCGACGCAGCAGACGCTGGTGTTGATTCCGGCGAAGTGACGAAGGGGCCGCGCTTGCGGCCGGCTCCCGGGGTGTGACGCTGCTGCGCGGTCAGCGTGCCTCGCGCAGCGCTGTCAGGCGCAACTGGCACAAGGCCAGCCACGCGGCACCCCCATAGGCCCACGCCAGATCGCGGTCTGCCGCGTCCCAGTGTT
>JANNEI010000294.1:0-2440 GCA_031378565.1 Burkholderiales bacterium | reverse complement strand
TGGGCGTCAGCCAGCACGTGCACGGCACCGACAACGCGCGCTGCCTGATCGCGCTGGCGCTGATCACCGGCCACATCGGCCGCCCCGGCACCGGCCTGCACCCGCTGCGCGGCCAGAACAACGTGCAAGGGGCCAGCGACGCAGGCTTGATCCCGATGATGCTGCCCGACTACCAGCGGGTCGACGACGACGCCGCGCGCGGCCGCTTCGAAGCCGCGTGGGGCCAGGCGCTGGACCCGCAGCCCGGCCTCACCGTGGTCGAGATCATGGACGCCGCCTACGACGGCCGCATCACCGGGCTGTACGTGATGGGCGAGAACCCGGCCATGTCGGACCCCGACCTGGCGCACGCACGCGCCGGGCTGGCGCGCTTGTCGCACCTGGTGGTTCAAGACCTGTTCCTGACCGAGACCGCGGCCTTCGCCGATGTGTTCTTGCCGGCCAGCGGCTTCCCCGAAAAAACCGGCAGCTTCTCGAACACCGACCGCCGTGTGCAGCTCGGCCGGCAGGCGCTGCAGCCGCCGGGCGATGCGCGACAAGACCTGTGGATCGTGCAGCAGATGGCAGCGCAATTGGGCCTGCACTGGCCCGCGCAAAGCGTGGCCGAGGTGTACGAGGAAATGCGCTCGCTGATGCCGTCGATCAACGGCATCACATGGGCCCGGCTGGAAGCCAACGAGCCCGTCATCTATCCCTGCGCCGACGCGCTCGACCCCGGCCAGCCGGTGATGTTCGCCGATCACTTTCCGCTGCCCGGCGACAAGGCGCGGCTGGTGCCGGCCCAGGTCAGTGCCGCCAACGAACTGCCCGACGCCGCCTACCCGATGGTGCTGCTGACGGGCCGGCAGCTGGAGCACTGGCACACCGGCTCGATGACACGCCGCGCCAGCGTGCTGGACGCCATCGAACCCGAAGCCGTCATCTGCGTCAACCCGCTCGACCTGAATCGGCTGGGCGTTCAGCCTGGCAATCCGGTGCAGCTGGTGACGCGCCGCGGCACGGTGCGCGCGACCGCCCGCGTCGATGCCGGCCTGCAAGCCGGCCAGTTGTTCATGGCCTTCTGCTTCACCGAAGCGGCGGCCAACCTGCTGACCAACGCGGCGCTCGACCCGTTCGCGAAAATCCCCGAGCTGAAGTTCTGCGCGGCGCGCATCGAGGCGGGGCCTGCCGCGGCGCGCGTTGAACCGGGGTCGGTCTTCCCGGTCGAGGTATCACGCGGCGGCTTCTTCGCGGCTACTGGGCAAACGTGGTGACGACACCAGCGGGCGTGACCTTGCGGATCGAGTTGTTGAACCTGTCGGCGACGTAGACGTTGCCGGCTGCATCGACCGCGACACCTTGCGGTTGGTCGAACCGCGCCAAAGAGCCGGTGCCATCGGTGCTGCCACCGCTGAGCGCCAACCCCGCCAGGGTACTGACGACAGCGGCGGGGGTGATCGCGCGGATCGTGTCGTTGCCGGTGTCGCCGACATAGACGACGCCTGCGCCATTGACCGCGACACCTTGCGGTATGCGGAACAGAGCCGCGCCGCCCGTGCCGTCGGTGCTGCCACTGATGGTCGCCGAACCGGCCAGCGTGCTGACCCCACCGGCGGGCGTGATCTTGCGGATCGTGCGGTTTGTGCTGTCGGCCACATAGACGTTGCCCACAGCATCGACCGCAACACCGAACGGCTGATTGAAATTGGCCGCGCTGCCCGTGCCATCGGCAATGCCAGGGTTGCCCGCCAAACCGGCCAGCGTGCTGACGACACCGGCGGGGCTGATCTTTCGGATCGTGTGGTTGCTCGTGTCGCCGACATAGACATTGCCTGCGGCATCGACCGCGACACCGATCGGGATGTTGAACCGAGCCGCAGGGCCGGTGCCGTCGGTGCTGCCGATGAGGCTCGGCGAACCGGCCAGCGTCGTGACGACACCGGCCGGCGTGATCTTGCGGATCGTGTGGTTGCCCGTGTCGCCGACATAGAGGTTGCCTGCGGCGTCGACCGCGACGCCTTGCGGACCGCTGAAGCGCGCCGCACTGCCCGTGCCATCGATGCTGCCGGAGAAGCCTTCCACTCCGGCCAGCGTGCTGGCGACACCGGCGGGCGTGATCCGGACGATGGTGTTGCGGCCGCTGTTGGCGACATAGACGTTGCCTGCGGCATCGACCGCGACACCTGTCGGTCGATCGAACACCACCGCCGACACGGTCGTCACCGTCAATATCGCTGCGTTGCTGTTCACACTGCCCGAGCCCCGCGACCTTCACGGCCGCCGCCAGCGGCACGCCCTCGCCGACGGTGCAGTGGCAACAGAGCACCGATGGGGGCGTGATCTGGGCCAACATCACCGCTGCAACAAGCTCCGGCTACACCACGCCGGCGACCGTGCTGGCCGACAGCGGCAAACGTTTCCGCGCGGTGTTCACCAATGGCTCGGGCAGTGTGAACAGCAA
>JANNEI010000559.1:0-2439 GCA_031378565.1 Burkholderiales bacterium | reverse complement strand
GGGCTGCTCCAAGGTGCCCGACATCCACAACGTCGGCCTGATGGAAGACCGCGCCACGCTGCGCATCAGCAGCCAGCACATGGCCAACTGGCTGCACCACGGCGTGGTCGGCAAGGCCCAGGTCAAGGCCACGCTGAAGCGCATGGCCAAGGTGGTGGACCAACAGAACGAGGGCGATCCGCAGTACCGCAAGATGGGCGGCCACTTCGACACCTCGGCCGCCTTTAAAGCCGCGAGCGACCTGGTGTTCAAGGGCCTCGCGCAGCACAGCGGCTACACCGAGCCGCTGCTGCATGCGGCGCGGTTGGGGGTGAAGGCGGCAGGGAGAGTCGTCAACGTCGACCACCACGCGGCAGATTTCGCGCGAGGTGCCAGACCTGCAGCACCTGAACTTCGTCTGCGCGCACGCGGTAGGTGACGAGATAGTTTTTGTGGACGACGAGTTCGCGCGTGTCTTGGTAGGCACCCGCCCTGCCAAGCAGCGGGAACTCGCGCAGTCGGTCGACCTTGCTCGAAACCGCCAGCGCGAATTCGCTGGCGGCGGTGGGCTTGTCGTCGGCGATTCGGGCAGCGATTCGGTTCAGGTCTGCCAGAGCGCGCCGCGTCCAGCGCAGCTTCACGCTGCGCGGCGCTTTGCGGTGGACTTGGCAGCGGCGCGCGAAGTCTTGCGCAGCGTGTGCTTGGCCAGCACGGCGGACACCTCGGCATCCGTCGCAAAGTCAGCTTCATCGGCAGCCATGACAGCCGCCTTCAGGTCTTCGATCTGCGGGATTCGCCACTCGAGGTAAGAGCCCAGCGCCTCCATCGCCACGTAGCTCTTGGTCCGTCCCGTGAGCTGGGCGTAGGCCTCCATCCTGTCTTTTAAATCGTTCGGCAGGCGCAGGCTGAGCTGGCTGTCTTTCAATGACGCGGACATGACGGGCTCCTGTCGGACAATGTGTTGCAGTGTAGTGCGCTGTCACTCACCATCCGGTCTGCCGGTGTGCCGGTGTGCCGGTGTGCAGGCCGAAGCCGTACGTGCCACTAGACTCATCCCATGCCCGCCGCACCCCTGCGCATCCTCATCATCGGCGCCGGTTTTGCCGGCCTCTGCGCAACCATCCAACTGAAGCGTGCGGGCTTTGATCGCATCACCGTGATCGACCGCGGCGCCGATGTGGGCGGCACCTGGCGCGACAACACCTACCCCGGCTGCGCCTGCGACATTCCGTCGCACCTTTACTCGTTTTCGTTCGACGCGCGCTGGGACTGGACGCGGCCCTACGGCCAGCGCGACGAGATCTTTGCCTACCTGCAGCACATCGCCGACAAGCACGATGTACGGCGGCACCTGCGGCTGAACACGGAAGCGCAGGCTTCGCGCTGGCTCGACGACCGGCAGGTCTGGCAGGTGACGCTGGCCGACGGCGAGGTGCTGGAAGCCGAGGTGCTGATCGGTGCCATCGGCGCGCTGGTGAAGCCCGCGCTGCCGAAGATCGACGGCATCGAAACCTTTGCCGGCCCGATGTTTCACTCGGCACGCTGGCGTCACGACGTGGACTTGAGCGGCTTGCGCGTGGCACTCATCGGCACCGGGGCCAGCGCGATTCAGCTTGCGCCTGAAGTGGCGGCGGTGGCCAGCAGGCTGATCGTCTTCCAGCGCACCGCGCCGTGGGTGATGCCGCGTGGCGACAAGCCTTACTCGCCCGCCAGGCGCTGGCTGTTCCGCAATGTGCCTGGCCTGGCGCGGCTGAACCGCTGGCGCATCTACGCGGTGAACGAGCTGTTCTCGCTCGGCTTCCTGGGCAATCGGCCGTTTCAGAAGCTGATGCTGTGGGCGGGCACGCATCACCTGCGGCGCAGGATCAAGGACCCGCAACTGGCGGCCCAGGCCACGCCCGACTACGCGCCCGGCTGCAAGCGGGTGCTCGTGTCCGACGCCTGGTACCGGACGCTGAGGCGTCCCAATGTGTCGCTCGTCACCGAGCCCATCGAGCGCATCACGCCGCAAGGCATCGTCACGCGCGACGGCGCGCAGCATGCGGTCGACGCCGTCGTGGTCGCCACCGGTTTCGTGGTCACCGAATTCAGCGCGCTGACGAACACGCACGGGCGCGGCGGGGCCGACCTGGCACAGCGCTGGATGCAGGGCGCGGCCACGCACCTGGGGCTGGTCACGCACGGCTTCCCGAACCTGTTCACGTTGCTGGGGCCGAACACCGGTCTGGGCTCCAACTCCATTGTCTTCATGATCGAAGCGCAGGTGAACTATGTGGTGCAGGCGGTCCGCCACCTGGCCCGCCGTGGCGGCGCGCTGGAGGTGCGCACCGAGGTGCAGGCTCGCAGCTACGCCGACGTGCAGCAGCGCCTGCGCGGCACGGTGTGGGCCTCGGGCTGCAAGAGCTGGTACCAGAGCGAAGGCGGCCGCATCGACACGCTTTGGCCGAACTTCACCACCGC
>JANNEI010000557.1:0-1557 GCA_031378565.1 Burkholderiales bacterium | reverse complement strand
CTGCGAGCCGGCGGTGAAGCCGGCCTTGTCGATCGCCTCCAAAATCATCTGGATGGCGGCTTCATGGCTGGCCACGCTGGGCGCAAAACCGCCTTCGTCGCCGACGGCCGAGCTCATCTACTTGTCGTTCAGGATCTTCTTCAGCGCGTGGAACACCTCGGCGCCGTAACGCACCGCTTCACGGAAGCTCGGCGCGCCGACCGGAATGATCATCAGCTCCTGCAGGTCGAGGTTGTTGTTGGCGTGGGCGCCGCCATTGATGACGTTCATCATCGGCACCGGCATCTGCATCGCGCCCGAGCCGCCGAAGTAGCGGTACAACGGCAGGCCGCTTTCCTCGGCCGCGGCGCGGGCCACGGCCATGCTCACCGCCAGGGTCGCATTGGCGCCCAGCCGGCTCTTGTTGTCGGTGCCGTCCAGGTCGATCAGGGTGCGGTCCAGAAAGGCTTGCTCGGAAGCGTCGAGGCCGAGCACGGCCTCGCTGATCTCGGTGTTGACATGCACGATCGCCTTGAGCACGCCCTTGCCCAGGTAGCGCGACTTGTCGCCGTCGCGCAACTCGATCGCCTCGCGCGAGCCGGTGGAGGCCCCCGAGGGCACGGCGGCGCGGCCCATCGTGCCCGATTCAAGCAGCACGTCGCATTCGACGGTGGGGTTGCCGCGGCTGTCGAGTATTTCGCGTCCGACGATGTCAACAATGGCACTCATTCATCTACCTTTTGGTTTTTTGGAAGGTCAGCAGGAAAAATTGTTTTCAAGCAGCGGCTGCGCCTTGACCACGCGGTCGAGCGCCAGCAGTTGCTCCAGCAGCGCGCGCATGTGCTTGAGCGGCACCGCATTCGGGCCGTCGCTCATGGCGTGGGCCGGGTCGGGGTGGGTCTCCATGAACACCCCCGCCACGCCGACGGCGATGGCCGCGCGCGCCAGCACGGGCACGAACACACGCTCGCCGCCGGAGCTGGTGCCCTGGCCACCGGGCAGTTGCACCGAGTGGGTCGCGTCGAACACGACCGGAGCACCGGTCTCGCGCAGGATCGCGAGCGCGCGCATGTCGCTCACCAGGTTGTTGTAGCCGAAGCTGACACCACGCTCGCAGGCCATGAAGTTGTCTTCGGGCAGGCCCACTTCACGGGCCGCGGCCCGCGCCTTGTCGATCACGTTCTTCATGTCGCCCGGCGCCAGGAACTGGCCCTTCTTGATGTTCACCGGCTTGCCGGACTGGGCCACCGCGCGGATGAAGTCGGTCTGGCGGCACAGGAAGGCCGGGGTTTGCAGAACGTCCACCACGGCTGCCACGCGGGCTATCTGGTCTTCGCTGTGGATGTCGGTCAGCACCGGCAGCTGCAACTCGGTCTTGACGTGCTGCAAGATCTCCAGCCCCTGCTCCAGGCCGGGACCGCGAAAGCTGCCACCACTGGAGCGGTTGGCCTTGTCAAAACTGCTTTTGAAGATGAAAGGAATGCCAAGGTCCGCGCAAATCTCCTTGAGCGTGCCGGCGGTTTCCAGCTGCAACTGCGCCGACTCGATCACACAGGGCCCGGAGAGCAGGAGCAGCCG
>JANNEI010000513.1:0-1909 GCA_031378565.1 Burkholderiales bacterium | reverse complement strand
TTTCACCTCGCTGAGCAAAGAGGCGCTGCCGATGATCCGCTACCGCACGCGCGACCTGACGCGGCTGCTGCCACCGACCTCGCGCGCGTTTCGGCGCATGGGGAAAATCGTCGGCCGCAGCGACGACATGCTGATCATTCGGGGCGTCAACGTGTTCCCCACGCAGATCGAAGAAATCGTGCTGCAGCACGCGCAGTTGTCGGGCCAGTACCAGATCGTGGTCAGCCGCGACGGCGCGCTCGACGCGGTGGAAGTGCGCTGCGAGTTGCAGCCGGCCGCGGCAGCCAGCGACGACGAGCGCGGGCAGATCGGCCTCTGGCTGCAGCACCGCATCAAGACGCTGGTGGGCATCAGCACGCACGTGGCGGTGCTGCAACCCGATTCGATAGAACGCACGCTGGTGGGCAAGGCGCGCCGCGTGATCGACCAACGCCCACGATAAAGAAGGAACGCGCATGTACACGCAAGCGATGGACACCATGGGCAGAGACGAAGCGGCCAAGCCGGTGCGCTCGACCGACGAGTTGGCGCTTGAGCAACGCTTCGAGGCGCGCATCGACGACGGCGACTTCATCGAAGCCAAGGACTGGATGCCCGAGCACTACCGCAAGACGCTGCTGCGCCAGATCAGCCAGCATGCGCACTCCGAGATCGTCGGCATGCTGCCCGAAGGCAACTGGATCAGCCGCGCGCCCACGCTGAAGCGCAAGGCGATCCTGCTGGCCAAGGTGCAGGACGAAGCCGGCCACGGCCTGTACCTGTACGCCGCTGCGGAAACGCTGGGCACCAGCCGCGACCAGATGATCGACGCACTGCACAGCGGCCGCGCCAAGTACAGCTCGATCTTCAACTACCCGACGCTGAGCTGGGCCGACATCGGCACCATCGGCTGGCTGGTCGACGGCGCGGCGATCATGAACCAGGTGCCGATCTGCCGCTGTTCGTATGCGCCGTATGCGCGCGCGATGATCCGCATCTGCCGTGAAGAAAGCTTTCACCAGCGCCAGGGTTTCGAGGCGCTTCTGACGATGATGACGAAAGGCACCGAGGCGCAAAAGGCGATGGTGCAGGACGCGGTGAAGCGCTGGTGGTGGCCGGCCATCATGATGTTCGGGCCGCCCGACGACCAGTCGCCCAACAGTGCGCAGTCGATGCGCTGGGGCATCAAGCGCATCAGCAACGACGAGTTGCGCCAGAAGTTCATCGACGCGGCCGTCGACCATGCCAAGGTGCTGGGCGTGACCTTGCCCGACCCCGATTTGAAGTGGAACGCGGAGCGCCAGTCGCACGACTTCGGCGTCATCGACTGGAGCGAGTTCTGGCGCGTGGTGGGCGGCGACGGCGAATGCAACCGCGAGCGCCTGGCCGCTCGCGTGAAGGCCTGGGACGACGGTGCCTGGGTGCGCGATGCGGCGATGGTGCATGCGGCGAAGCGACCGACCCAGGCCGTGGCCGCCTGAAGAAGGGCCTTACCGCCAATACGCAAAGAGCGCAAAGAATGCAAAGAACGCGAAGGAAGAAGGCCGTGTCTGAGGCTTCCTTTGTGTCCTTCGCGTCCTTCGCGCCTTTGCGGTGAAAAGAGAACGTGAAGGGAAACAAGTGACAACGCAAACCGAATGGCCGCTGTGGGAAATTTTTGTTCGCAGCAAGGCCGGTCTCGACCACAAGCACTGCGGCAGCCTGCACGCGGCCGACCCGAAGATGGCGATCCAGCTGGCGCGCGATGTCTACACCCGCCGCCAGGAAGGCGTCAGCATCTGGGCCGTGCGGTCGGACCAGATCGTGGCCAGCGACCCCGCCGACAAAGGCATGTACTTCGACCCGATGGAAGACAAGGTGTACCGCCACCCGACGTTCTATGCGCTGCCGAAGTCCGTCGATCACATGTGAGTCGGACATGACTGCGTCA
>JANNEI010000508.1:0-6692 GCA_031378565.1 Burkholderiales bacterium | reverse complement strand
CGGTGAGGAAGCTGCGGATGTTCTCCAGCTCGCGCACGCGGGCCACCGAGTCGCCGACGCGGCGCGCCTGGAACCACGCCAGTGGCAGGCTCACCAAATGGCGGAACAGGCGCGCGCCGAGTTCCACATCGATGCGGCTGGTGGTGTGGCTGAAGACGTAGGTGCGCAGCGTGCCGAGAAGGCTCTCGAAGACGACCACGATCACCAAGCCGATGACCAGCACGTCGAGCGTGGTCATGCCGCGGTGCACCAGCACCTTGTCCATCACCACCTGGAAGAACAGCGGGCTGACCAGCGCGAACAATTGAAGAAACAGCGAGACGACCAGCACCTCGCCGAGCAGCCGGCGGTACTTGACGAGGCTCGGAATGAACCAGCTGAAGTCGAACCGCGCCAACTCGCCGGCCAGGCTGGCGCGGCTGGTGACGAGGATGAGCTGGCCCGTCCATTGGGCGGCGAACACGCTCACGGGTTCGATCACCGGGCGGCCGCCCTGGATGGCACCGCTCGGGTCCTGAAACAGCACACGTTGTCCGTCGCACTGGGCCAGCACGACGGTGCGCTGCGCGCCATCGTCTTCGCCATTGAGCACCGCGAGCGCGGGCAGCGGCGCGAGGTTCAGCCGGTCAACCGTGCTGCGGCTGAGCTTGGCTTTGAGGCCGATGTGTTTGGCGGCCAGCAGCAGGTCGGCGCTGTCGGGCTGGTGGCTGGGCGACCAGCCGAGTTGGTGCGCCAGATGGGCGGGGTCGGCAGCGATGTGGTGCAGGCGGGCGATCAGGCACAGGGCGCTCAGCGCGGTGGTGCAGGGCGTCGGCAAAGCGACGGCGGCAGCCTCGTTCGCCTGCGGCATGGCGGCGGTATTTTGATGGATTCGCACGATCCCCCCGGATCAGGTTTTGCCCTCGCTCGGGGTGCGAAGTGCAACGCAATGTACGAGGCAGGTATCGGCTCCGGCCCCCTTCTGATGGGGGAATGGGTTTGCGATAGCTGTCAGAGCTGACAGCTTGCGGCCGCTCGTAAATTGTGCTTAGCAATGGACAACTTCTCGAATCAAGGCAGCGCACGACTCGCACCACATTGCGCAAAACCACGGCACCGGCTAGTATTACGAACGTTATAACTTAGGGGCTGGTCATGCACGCACTCAAACTCACCCAGATCGGCAACTCCGTGGGCGTGATCCTTCCGAAGGAAGTGCTGGCGCGGCTGAAGGTGGTCAAGGGCGACACCTTGTTCGTCACCGACACCCCGGATGGCGTGGCGCTCACGCCCTACGACCCGAGCTTTGAAGATCAGCTCGAAGTCGGTCGCGAGTTCATGCGCGAATACAAAAACACCTTCCGCGCGCTGGCGAAATGAGTACCGCTGTGTTGTCCCAGGACGCTCTATTCCTCTCGGGGGGCCGGCGCGAAGCGTCGTTGGGGGCCACGTGAAGGCGATTCGCTGGATCGACAAGCGCTTGCTTGTGATCCTGCACGACGAAAGCCTGGCGGAACACGGTGGCGCGTCGGGCATTCGTGACGAAGGCTTGCTCGACTCTGCGCTGGCGCGGCCGTTGAATTTGCTTGCCCCTGGTGAGCCAGACCTTGCTGAGTTGGCCTCAGCCTATGGTGTCGGTCTGGCGAAAAATAACGCTTTCGTCGACGGCAACAAGCGTGTTGCCTTCCTCGCGGTGGGCCTGTTTCTGGCGCTGAACGGCTATCGCCTCGTCGCGTCACAGGCCGACGCCACATTGGCGGTGCTGGCGGTCGCATCCAGTGAGATGGATGAAGCTGCGTTCGCGCTGTGGATCCGCGCCAACAGCCAGCCCCGCTGACGCTTGGCTCAACCCTGCACTGGCGGCGTGGCACCGCCCAACCTCTCGTACTCCGAAATCACCTGCGCACCCAGCAGCAGCAAGGTCGCGGCGAGTTCCAGGCTGAGCAGCACCACGATCGCGCTGGTCAGTGAGCCGTACACCACGCTGACCTGCGACAGCGTGGCGAAGTACCACACCAGCACGTGGCGCGTCAGCTCCCACAGCAGGGTCGCGGTCACGCCGCCGATGAGCGCGTGGCTGATGCGCAGGCGTCCCACTGGCATCACCAGGTACACAGACGTGAGGATGAAGATTTCGCCCAGCAAGCCGAGAAGGTACAGCAGCACACCCGACACGCCGTGCAACGACCAACTGCGGCCGAACAGCTCGACGCTTTCTTGCCCGATGGCTTGCAGGCTGCTGGCGACCAGCGTGGCCAGCAGCAAGCCGACGCCGAGCGACAGGATGTACAGATAAGGCAGCACCGCCGACACCAGAAAGTGCCGTCGCCGCTTGACCACGCGGTGCAGGAAGATCACCGACATCGCGTTTTCGAGCACGGTGAATGCGAGCGAGCTGAAGAACAGCATCGTGACCAGCAGCACCCAGCCCAGCAACTCGCGGTGGTCCAGGAACTGGCTCAGCTCGCCGACGATGGCACGCGCCTGGCCGGGCATCACCCATTCCAGGTAGCGGCCCAGCGTTTGCAGCAATGCGGTCGGGTCGATCACATGCGACAAGGCGATCACGCTGAGGATCAACAGCGGCACGATCGACAGCAGCGCGTAATAAGCGACCGCGCCCGCCAGCAGCAGGCCCTGGTTGGCGCGGAAGGCGCGCAGGGTGTTCCAGACAAAGGTGCCGGGATGCCTCAGCACCTCGGTGGCTTGCGGCGCAAGCCATCGCAGGATGCGTGGCGAAACGCTAGCGCTCATGCGCGTGGGCGCGGCAGCGCGCATGGCCGACTCAGGCGGTCGGGCTGCGTTCCGAAATCTCGCGCAGCGCAGCACCTGTGGGTGCCGACTGGCGCGTTGCCATGTCGCCCAACGCGACGATGCCGACTATTTTCCGGTTGTGATCGAACACTGCCAGCCGGCGCACCTGCGCGTCGCCCATCTGGTCCATCACGTCCTCGACAGAATCGGTTTCGCTGCACCAGCGCACCTCGCCGGTCATCACCGCGGAGACGAGCGAGTCTTGCGGATTCATGCCGGCCGCCACGCCGCGCACCGTGATGTCGCGGTCGGTCACCATGCCGATCAGCGAGTCGCCGTCGCACACCGGAAGCGCGCCGATGTTCAGGTCGTGCATGCGCTGCGCCGCCACCTGCAGGGTCTCGTTGCGTTGAACCACAGCCACGCCGTGGGTCATGATGTCCTTGATCTTTGCCATCTCGATCTCCTGTGCGGGCCAGCGTTGGTCGGACGCGCCAGTCGCGTCGTCCCGTGCGCTGCACACAGGCTACTTCTGCCGGGCGCTCGCCCACCATCGGGAGAGGGCGGCTCGCGCTGTAGGAAATCTCCGATGCGCGGCCTGCCGCTGTCGGCCAAAGCAGTTCAGACCCCACGCCGCCGGTCCTCGCGAAACTGCGTCACGAACGCATCGAATGTGCCCGCGTCCAGCGCCTGGCGCACCTCACGCATCAGGTTCAGGTAGTAATGCAGGTTGTGGATGCTGCCCAGCATCGGGCCCAGCATTTCGCCGCAGCGCTCCAGGTGGTGCAGGTAGGCGCGCGAGAAGCCGGCGCAGGCGTGGCAGCCACAGGTGGTGTCCAGCGGCTGCTGATCGGCCTTGTGCCTCGCGTTGCGGATCTTCAGGTCGCCGAAGCGGGTGAACAGATGGCCGTTGCGTGCATTACGCGTGGGCATCACGCAGTCGAACATGTCGATGCCGGCCCTCACGCCGTCGATCAAATCTTCGGGCGTGCCCACGCCCATCAGGTAGCGCGGCTTGGCCGCAGGCAGTCGCGGGGCGATGTGGTTCAGCACGCGCAGCATCTCTTCCTTCGGCTCGCCCACACTCAGCCCCCCGATGGCGTAGCCGGGCAGGTCGAGCGCGGCCAACCCGGCCAGCGATTCGTCGCGCAGTGTCTCGAACATCCCGCCTTGCACGATGCCGAACAGTGCGTTCGGGTTCTCGCCGCGGTTGAACTCGTCGAGGCAGCGCCGCGCCCAGCGCAGGCTCAGTTCCATCGACACGCGGGCGTCGGCCTCGGTGGTCGGCACGCCGCGGGTGTCGTACGGTGTGCATTCGTCGAACTGCATCACGATGTCGGAGTTCAGCACGCGCTGCACCTGCATGCTGACTTCGGGCGTGAGGAAGAGCTTGTCGCCATTGACCGGCGACGCGAAGCGCACGCCTTCTTCGCTGATCTTTCGACCCGTTCCGTCACTGCTGCCCAGCGACCACACCTGAAAGCCGCCACTGTCGGTGAGGATCGGCCGCTGCCAGTTCTCGAACCGGTGCAGCCCGCCGAACTGCGTCAGCACGTCCACGCCGGGCCGCAGCCACAGGTGGAAGGTGTTGCCCAGAATGATCTGCGCGCCCATCGCTTCCAGCGACGCAGGCAGCACGCCCTTCACCGTGCCGTAGGTGCCCACCGGCATGAAGACCGGCGTCTCGACCACGCCGTGGTTGAGCGTCAGGCGGCCACGCCGGGCGGTGCCTTGTGTGGTCAGCAGTTCGAACTTCAACATGGGCGGAATTCTCGCAGGCGCATCAGGGTGGCGCGCGCGGCAACAGCATTGCGTCGCCATAGCTGAAGAAGCGGTAGCGCGCATCGACCGCGTGCCGGTAGAGCGCCATCACGTGCTCGTGACCGGCCAGCGCGCTGACCAGCATCAGCAACGTGCTCTTGGGCAAATGGAAGTTGGTGACCAGCACATCGACCACCCGAAACCGGAAGCCCGGTGTGATGAAGATGTCGGTGTCTCGGCTGCCGGCTTGCAAGCTGCCGGAGAGGGCCGCCGACTCCAGCGCGCGCAGCGTCGTGGTGCCGACCGCCACGATGCGCCCGGCGGCGGCGCGCGTCGCGGCAACCGCGTCCACCGTGGCCTGAGGCACCTCGAACCATTCGCTGTGCATGCGGTGGTCAGACAGGTTCTCCGTACGCACCGGTTGAAAGGTGCCGGCACCCACATGCAGGGTGACGCTGGCCGTCTGCACGCCGCGCGCCCTCAGCGCCGCCAGCAGCGCCTCGTCGAAATGCAGCGCGGCGGTGGGCGCCGCCGCCGCGCCGGGCTTGAGGGCGAACACGGTCTGGTAGCGGCGTTCGTCGTCCGCGTTGTCGACGTGCGTGATGTAGGGCGGCAACGGCACGTGGCCGTGGCGTTCGATCAAGGCGAACGGCTCGCTGGAGAAGCGCAGGCGGAACAGCGAGTCGTCCGGCCCGCCGCGGCCCAGCATCTCGGCCTCGAACTGGCTGAGCCCGTCACCGCTGACGAAGCGCACCTTGCTGCCCGCCTTGGGCGACTTGCTGGCCCGCAGGTGCAGCAGCACCTCGCAGCCGGGCAGCACTCGCTCGACCAACGCTTCGACGCGGCCCCCGCTGTGCTTGGCACCCAGCAGCCGCGCCTTGATGACGCGGGTGTCGTTGAAAACCAGCAGGTCGCCCGGGCTCAGCAGCGAAGGCAGGTCGCGGAAGTGGCGATCCACTGCCACTTCGGCGCGGCCGTCCAGCAGGCGCGAGCCACTGCGCTCGGCGGCAGGGTGCTGGGCAATCAGCTCGGGGGGCAGCGCGAAATCGAAATCGCTCAGTACAAACGAGCGCGTGAAGTCGCGGGGTGTTGAAGGCATGCCGTTGAGGGTCGGACGAGACCCGTGCCAAGGAGGGCAAAATTGTGGCATGCCTGCCGCCGCATCCGTTGCACCCGACGCACCCGCCGCACCTGTCGCATCCGTCGCGGTGCCGGCCAAGCCGAAGTCCGCGCCGCAGAAGGCGATGGAAAAGCTGGGCCTGCGTCGCGACATTGACCTGGCCCTGCACCTGCCGCTGCGCTACGAAGACGAAACGAGGCTCGCCGCCATCGGTGCACTGCGCGACGGCGACACGGCTCAGGTCGAGGGCACGGTGCGCCACTGCGAAGTGCAGGCGCGCGGGCGACGCCAGCTGGTCGCGCACATCAAGGACGACCAAGGCGACGAGCTGGTGCTGCGCTTCCTGCACTTCTACCCCTCGCACCAGAAGGCGCTGGCCGAAGGCCACCGCGTGCGGGTGCGTGGTGAAGCGCGTGGCGGCTTCTTCGGGCTGGAGATGGTGCACCCGACGTTCAGGGTGGTCGAGCACGACACGCCGCTGGCGTCTGCGCTGACGCCGGTCTACCCCAGCAGCGCCACGCTGCCGCAGGCCTACCTGCGGCGCGCCGTGGCGTCGGGCCTGCAGCGCGCCGACCTGTCCGAGATCATTCCTGCTTCACTGGTACCGCCGGGCATCGCGACGCTGCGTGAGTCGCTGCAGTTCCTGCACCAACCGTCACCCGAGGTGGCGCTAAGCACGCTGGAAGACCACAGCCACCCGGCCTGGCAGCGCCTGAAGTTCGAGGAGCTGCTGGCGCAACAGCTGTCGCAGTTGCAAGCCAGGCAGGCGCGCGCCTTGCAGCGGGCGCCGCGCTTCAGCGTGCAGCGAGGCGGTCTGCAGGACCGGCTGCTGGCGGCGTTGCCGTTTGCGCTGACAGCGGCCCAGCGCCGTGTCGGCGACGAGATCGCCGCCGACTTGCAGCAGCCGGTGCCGATGCACCGCCTGCTGCAAGGCGATGTGGGTTCGGGCAAGACGGTGGTGGCGGCGCTGGCGGCGGCCATCGCCATTCAGAACGGCTGGCAGTGCGCGTTGATGGCACCGACCGAGATCCTGGCCGAGCAGCACTTTCGCAAGCTCGTCGGCTGGTTGGAGCCGCTG
>JANNEI010000281.1:0-2496 GCA_031378565.1 Burkholderiales bacterium | reverse complement strand
GTCGAAGCGCAGACCGAACCCGAGCGGCGCCAGGCGCTGGGCTACGAAGAAGCCTTGAAGAAGATGGCCGCCAGCATCTGCCCCGGCTGCGAGCGCGCCATCGTCACGCTGGCGGCGGCCGGTGGCGCGCCGGCTGCGGCGAACGGTCCGGTGGCCAGCAACTTCTGCGTCCATTGCAGCATGAAGCTGTTCGACCACTGCGCGCAGTGCGAGACGCGCAAGAACGCGTTCTTTCACTATTGCCCGAGTTGCGGGGCGGGCAGTCCGGCTGCCGCAGCCGCCTGAGCGCGCTCAATCCACGAAGAAGTCGGGAATGAAATCGGTGGTGCCTGGGGTGACGCTGTAGCGGTCGAGATCGATGACACCGTGCTGCGACAGCAACTCGTCGTCGATGAAGAAGTTGCCGCTGGTGGTGCGTGCGTCGCTGGTCAGGATCAGGTAGGCCGCGTCGGACAGGATCTCGGGCTTGCGGCAGCGCCCCACGTCCACCCCCGGGATCATCTGCAACGCGGCGGTGGCGATGGCGGTGCGCGGCCACAGGCTGTTCACCGCAATGCCGTGCGGCCTGAACTCACCGGCGTGGCCGAGCGTGCACATGCTCATGCCGTACTTCGCCATCGTGTACGCGGTGTGGTTCTTGAACCAGTGCTCCTTCATGCTCAACGGCGGACCCATGTTCAGCACGTGCGGGTTGCGACCGGCCTGCGCCGATTGAATCAGGTGCGGCAGCGCGGCCTGGGTGCACAGGTAGGTGCCGCGCACGTTGACGCCGAACATCAGGTCGAAACGCTTCATCGGCGTGTCGGGCGTGGGCGTCAGGCTGATCGCACTGGCGTTGTTGACGAGGATGTCGATGCCGCCGAACTGTGCCACCGCCTGCGCCATCGCCGCCAGCACGCTGGCCTCGTCGCGGATGTCGGTCTGCACCGCCAGCGCCTGCCCGCCCGCCGCCACGATCTCGGCCGCCGCCGAATGGATGGTGCCGGGCAGCCGCGGGTTGGCCTCGGTGGTCTTGGCGGCCACGACGACGTTCGCACCGTCGCGCGCAGCCCGCTTGGCGATGGCCAGGCCGATGCCGCGCGAGGCACCGGTGATGAAAAGCGTCTTGCCCTTGAGGTTCATGTTCTCGTCTCCGTTGTGTTGATGTGTGCGGCGATCAGATGCTGGGCCACGAAGCGGGCCAGCGCCTCCCCGCAGGTTCGGTAGACCGGCTCGCCGGGATGGAAGCCGTCGCTGGCCATGCAATCGGCCGAAAGGTTCATCGCGATGGGCACGTGAGACACATCGCTGCGGCTGGCGGCCCAGCGCGCCAGCGCGCGGTCGTGGCGCTGCGCGTCGCCGCCGACGATCCAGCGCAGCGGCTGCGGCAGCAAGGGAAACTGGTGCATCGGCGGCAGCGGCGCAAACACCACGTGGCGCACACCGCTGTGCGCCAGCAGCCAGTCGGCCAGCGCGGCGCGCTGGTCCACTGCCTTGTGCGACGGCACCTGCTCGACCACGTCGTTGACGCCCAGCACCACCACGGCCACGTCGGCCGGCAGCGGCGACTCAGCGCGCACCAGCGCCAGCGCCTGCGCCGTGTTGATGCCGCTGCGCGCAATCAATTGCCATTGCACGCGGCGACGCGCCACATCGGCCAGCGTTCGCGTCAGGTGCCCGCTGAGCGCCTGCGCCTGCGTGGCCACGCCGACACCCGCGCCCGACGAATCACCCACGATCAGCAGCCGCAGCAACGCACCATGGCCGACGGCACCCTGCCGCGCGCCGCCGGCCTCGGGCAATGTGTCTGCGCGCTTGCGCGTGAGCACCGCCTGGCCCACCAGCAACGGCGACAGCAGCAGCTTGAGCGCGAGAGACATGGTGGCTGCCGGCAGCGGCGTCAGCGCGGGCGAGGCCTCAGCTGAACTTCGAGAAGTCGGGCTTGCGTTTCTGGAAGAAGGCCTGGAAGGCTTCCATCGCCTCGGGGCTGCGCAGCCGTCTGGCAAAAACTTCGCCTTCCGTCGAGATGGTCTGCAGCACCTCGGCGGCCGACGCCTTGCGCAGCAGCTTCTTGGTCTCGCGCACCGCGCCCGGCGGCCGCGTGTTGAAGCGCTCGGCCATGCGGCGCGCGTGCATCACCACCTCGCCGGCAGGCAGCACGGCGTTGGCGATCCGCATGTCCACCGCGTCTTCGGGGGTGAACGGGTCGCCGAGCAGCAGCTTCTCGGCCGCCTTCACGTGGCCGAGCAGGCGCGGCACGATCAGGCTGGACGCGAACTCGGGCACCAGCCCCAGGCTGACGAAGGGCATCGCCAGGCGCGCTTCGTCAGACACGTAGACCAGGTCGCAGTGCAGCAGCATCGTGGTGCCGATGCCGATGGCCGCGCCGGTGACCGCCGCCACGACCGGCTTCTCGCAACCGGCGAGCGCGTGCATGAACTTGAACACCGACGAGTTCATCGAGTTGCTGCCGGCCTCGGGCGGGCGGCTCATGAAGTCTTCGATGTCGTTGCCCGA
>JANNEI010000480.1:0-4584 GCA_031378565.1 Burkholderiales bacterium | reverse complement strand
TGGAAGGAGCCTGACATGGCCAACATGACCATCGCCGTCGACGACCAGTTGCTGCGCGCTGCCCGCATCAAGGCCGTGCAGCAAGGCACCAGCGTGAACGAGGTGTGTCGGCAGGCGATCGAGGCGTTCGCGCAGGGGGCGGGCGACACGCAGGCGCGGCTGGCCCGCATCAAGGCGCTGGCGAAAAAAGTGCGCGTTTCCCATCAGCCGCTGTGGCCCGGCCGCGAGGCGCTGTACTCGAACACCGACGCCGACACGGGGTCGGAGCGGGCCACGCGTTGAGCTTCTTCTTCGACACCAACATTCTTGTCTACGTGTTCGACCGCGCCGAGTCCGTCAAGCAGGTGCAGGCGCAAGACCTGGTCACCCAGCACATGACGGCGCGCAACATGGTTTTGAGCACGCAGGTGCTGCAAGAGCTGTACGTCACGCTGACCCGCAAGAAGCAGCTCGGTGCGGCCGACGCGCTGGAAGTCGTGACGACGTTCGCTCAAGAGCGCATCGTGCCGGCCAGCACCGATTTGGTCTTGCGCGGCCTGGCGCTCAGTCATTCAAGCCAGTTGTCGGCATGGGATGCGCTGATCGTGCAAAGCGCGCTGGACGCCGGCTGCACGACGCTGTATTCCGAAGATTTCCAGAACGGCATGCGCTTCGATGACCTGGTGGTCGTGAACCCGTTCGTGTTGCAGGCGCACCAGCCTGCGCCGCCTGCGAAAGTCCGCGCACGAGTGCGCTGAGCGCGGCGGCACAGCGGGCGGCACATCGCAGTCGATTCCAATTCAGGCATGAGCCGTTGCTGCGCTACGCTGCCGCGATGTCCGACGCGATCAAGCTCCACGCCGTTCACCGCCGCCGCCTGCGCGACGTGTGGCGCTCGGCCGGCTGGCCGTGCCACGACATGGTGGAAGTCGAACTGCTGGCCGCGGGATTTCTGGAACGCGTGCGTTCGGCGTCCGGCCACGAGACGCTGCGCGTCAGCGACGCCGGCGTGGCGGTGCTCGCGGACACGCTGCAACTCAACCGCCGCACGCGCGACGCGCACGAGGCGCTGGTCGAGCGGGTGGCCCGCGAGATGACGCGTGCGGGCCGGCTGGCCTGGCGAGGGCTGAGCCTGCGCGCCAAGGTCGGCGAGACGTGGGCGATGGCGATGCCCGACGTCTATTCCATCCGCCACACCACGGTCGAGGCCTACCTCGAACCCATCGTGCACGAGATCAAGGTGCGGCGTGCCGACCTGCTGAGCGACCTGCGCCACGAGTCCAAGCGCGCGGCCTATCTGCAGCTGTGCAGCGAATGCTGGTACGTGATCGCGCAAGGCATTGCGCAGGCCGACGAAATACCGTTTGAGTTCGGCGTGCTGGTGGCCACGCCACAGGGGCTGGACGTCGCGCGGCCGGCCCCCAAACGGTCGATGCGGGTGCCGTTCGGCCTGTGGATGGCGCTGGCCCGCGCCACGCCGATGGACGGCTGGCGCAGTGATGACGCGCAACACCATTTTTAGCCGAACGTCGGTCCGCCCCGACCACCGGGTGCGGCTGCGCTGAAGCGGGCCGACAATGGCAGTCACATGAATCTTCGATCACCCTCCCTGCCCGCCGCGCACCGCGCCCTCGATGTCACCCGCCAACGGCAGGCGCTGTGGGCTGCGGTCGCGATGATCGTCGTCTGGGGTGCCAACTTCAGCGTGCAGAAAGCCGTGTTCAACGCCTTGACGCCGGGCGGATTCCTGTTCGTGCGCTACCTGATCCTGCCGATGGCGGCTGCGCTGCTGCTGTGCTGGCATTTCGGGCTGAAGTGGCCCCGCGTGTCGCGCGCCGACGGGGTGGCGCTGCTGAAGCTGGGGCTGGCGGGGCACCTGATCCACGTCGGCATGGTGACCTATGGCATCCATTGGTCGACCGCGTTCTCGAGCTCGCTGATCCTCGCCTGCGGGCCTGTGTTCACCTTGCTGATCCTGCGCTGGCACGGCCTGGAGCACCTGACGCGCGGGCAGGTGGCCGGCGTGGCGGTGGCCTGTGTTGGCGTGCTGGTGTTCCTTTCCGACAAGTTCCTCGGCGGCCACTGGCAGGCCTCGGGCGGCGACCTGCTGCTGCTGGTGGCGTCGTCGTTTTTCTCGTACTACACCGTCGCCGCCAAACCGCTGATCGAGCGTCACGGCGGCGTGCTGGTGATGACTTACGCCACCTTGCTCGGCAGCGGCCCGGTGGTGCTGCTCAGCCTGCCCGCCGGCTTGCAGGTGGATTGGGGCGACGTGCGCCCTTTGATCTGGGCCGGCATGCTGTGGGCGGTGCTGGTGTCGGCCTTTCTCGGCTGGCTGGTCTGGGGCTGGGTCAACGCGGTGCGCGGTGTGGCCCGCAGCGCGCCGCTGATGTACCTGATGCCGCCGGTCGCCGGGCTGGTGGCCTGGGCGCTGACCGGTGAACGCTATACCGCGGTCAAGCTGGCCGGTGCCGCCATCACGCTGGGCGGTGTGGCGCTGGCGCAGTTCGCCAGCAGCAACACGCGCGACGCCACCCGTGATTCGGTGGCACCGGTCGATTGATCGGTCGGCCTTCAACCCCGTTGTCAGGAGCCCTCATGAAATCGCACCCCTTGTTGCTTGCCGTCTGTGTCGGTCTGCTGGCCGCCTGCTCGAAGCCTGCCGAGGTCGCACCGGCAGCGTTGCCATCGTCTGCCGCAGCGCCGGCCTCGGCGGCCCGTGTTGCTGCCGGCATCGCCTGGCAATACGCCGCCACCGACGCCGAGGTGGACGCCGCTTTCGCCACCGCCCGCGCGCAGAACAAGCCGGTGTTCGTGTACTGGGGTGCGGCCTGGTGCCCGCCGTGCAACCAGCTCAAGGCCACGCTGTTCAATCGGCAGGACTTCATCGAACGCTCAAAAGCCTTCGTGCCGGTCTACATCGACGGCGACAGTCCGGGCGCGCAAAAACTGGGCAACCGTTTCAAGGTGCGCGGCTACCCGACCACGGTGCTGTTCAATTCCAGCGGCACCGAGCTGACTCGCCTGCCCGGCGAGGTGGACGCCGCCCAGTACACCCAGGTGCTGACCTTGGGCATGAACGCGCAGCGTCCGTTGACTGCGGTGCTGGCCGACGCACGTTCCGGCAGCGGCACCTTGAGCCCGAACGACTGGAAGTTGCTGGCCTTCTATTCGTGGGAAACCGATGCGCAGCAAGCGGTGCCCGGCGCGCAGTTGCCCGCGCTGCTGAAGCAGCTCGCCGTGGCCTGCCCGGCCGACCAGACCGAAACATCCACCCGGCTGATGCTGAAGGCCGTGGTGGCCGGTGCCGATGCAAAGCCCCCGGTCACAGCCGACCCGAAGCTGCGCGAGCGCGTGCTATCGCTGCTGGCCGATGCCGACGCGTCGCGTGCGCAAATGGATGTGCTGACCAACAACGCGGCCGACACCGCGCGGGCGCTGAGCGCGTCGAAGTCGCCCGAGCGCGCAACGCTGGTGGGCGCGTTCAACGCGGCGCTGAAAAAGCTCGAGGCCGACGCGACGCTGTCACGCGCAGACAGGCTGACAGCGCTGTACGCGCGGGTCGACCTGGCAAAGATCGAGTCACCGAAAGACGCCAAGCCCGCACTGCCCGAAGCCCTGCTCGGCGAGGTGCGCGTGCATGTGGCCCGCGTGGACCGCGAGATCACCGACGGCTACGAGCGACAGGCGGTGATCACCGGAGCCGCTTACATGCTGGATGAGGCGGGTTTGCTGGACGAGGCGCGCTCGCTCCTCGAAGCCAACCTGAGCAAGAGCCACTCGCCCTACTACCTGATGACGGCACTGTCGAGCAACGCGAAGAAGCGTGGCGACACCGGCGAGGCGCTGCGCTGGTCCGAAGAAGCGTTCAACAAGAGCGAAGGCCCCGCCACGCGGTTGCAGTGGGGTGCCGGCTACGTCAACACACTGGTCGAGCTGGCACCGCAGGACGAGGCGCGCATCGAGCGCGCGGTGCAGCAGTTGTTCACCGAAGCCGCCAGCCAGCCCGACGCGTTCTTCGAGCGCAGCGCGCGTTCGTTGCAGCGCGTTGGCAGCAAGCTGCAGGGCTGGAACCAGGGCGGCAGACACGCCTCCGTGCTGGCGCGCCTGCAGTTGCGATTGACGGCGGTGTGCGACAAGCTGCCAACCGACGACACGCAGCGTGCGGTGTGCGACGGCGTGCTGAAACCCGGCACTGCCAAGGCAGGCGCGAAGTCGACCTGACTTCGCGCCCGGCCTGCTCGGTCACTTCATCAAGCCTTCCGCCCGCAATGCTTCCTGCACCGCAGGCCGTGCCGCCATGCGCGCCATGAAGGCACCCAGGTTCGACAGGCCCGAGATGTCGATGCCGACATGCTTGGTCCAGTTGGTGACGGTGAACAGGTAGGCATCGGCCACGCTGAAGTTGTCGCCCAGCAGGTACTGCTTGCCTTCGAGTTGCTGGTTCACCCATTTCAGGCGGTCTTCGAGCTTGGCCTTGGACAGCGCCTTGGCGTCGGCCGGCCAGGCGGCGTTGAACAGCGGGCTGAAGCCTTTGTGGACCTCGCTGGTGATGAAGTTGAGCCACTCCTGCATGCGCGAGCGTGCCATCGTGCCGTTGGCCGG